>NZ_JAHDSX010000010.1:0-65276 GCF_020969955.1 Allobaculum fili
TTTGGAGAAATCGATACCGAGATCGATTGCAGGGATGATTGATTCCATGAAAAAGCCTCCTTGAATAAAGGAATTATCCCAAGGAGGCGGTCGAGAAAATACCCGTCTTTTATTTGACGCTTACGAAGCATGAATTCTCAGCCTGAAAGCAAAGGAAAAGCCGGTCCGTCAAAGTCTGAAAGAAAGGACGGGATCCGGCCAGAATAAAGAAAAAGACATCGCCAGACGATGTCCCTTTATTTGAGTCCATAAGCTGGACATGAATTTGCGATGGCTGGGGCAACTGGGATCGAACCAGTGAAATGCAGGAGTCAAAGTCCTGTGCCTTACCGCTTGGCTATACCCCAAGGCGCACAAAAAAGCAAAGGTATTGTATCAACCGCGAATTTTCCTGTCAACGAACGCAGGAATGTGCGACTGAAGCCACTTGTGCTGCAAAGAGAGGCATTTGGAAACGACTTTTTCCAGCGCAGAATCGTTGATCCGGCGGCTTTCAAAACGAATCTGATCGTTTTCAAATAAGGAAATGGAATTGAAGGCGCTCTTGATCTGCCGTCCGAATACAGGGCGCATCTGAAGCAGTCCGGCTTCCGAAGCGATCCGGTAATCGGGATCAAACGACAGGTACGTATGGCAGTGAAACGTGGAAACAATGGCTTTGACAGAGCTGTCGGGGTCCTTGCCGCAAAGGACAAGATGGATCCGGCAGTTCAGTACGCCAAACCAGACTGACCACTCCTGCAGCAGCACGAGCTTTCTGGAAAGCAGGTCCGCCGTGGAAGAAGCAATCAGAATGTTTAAAACAAGCGGGTGGTCTTTCAACAGGTCTTTCATACTCTCTTAAATCCGTGGTTCTGTACGATATAATATTAGCAACTCAGGGAGGCATCGTCTAATGGTTCGAGCGGGTATAGATTTAGGAGCCCACAGTCTGCGGCTGATTGTGGACGGAGAGGGCGTTGTATTTGATGAGCCTTCTGTTGTCGCGTTCAATGAAAAGGGAGATGTTCTGGCCATCGGGGAGCAGGCGTACGATCTGCGCTCGTCCAGGGACCGGACGATCCGTTTAGTCCGCCCGATCCGTGATCAGGGCGTGGATACAAAAGCGCTCGAAGCCATGCTCAACGAACTGTGCTATGAATTCCGGCTGTTTCGACTGTTCCAGAAAACGACGCTTCTGTTAAGCTATTCTTCTGCGTTTTCGGAAGAAGATATTTTGCATCTGAAACAGACGCTTCTCGATCTGGGCGCCAGTCAGATTTATTTCGATCCGGAAATCTGGATGGCAGCCGTTGGATCCGGCCTGGATCTGTTCTTGCCGGTTTCGAGCTGCGTTCTTTCGGTCGGCTTTTCCAACTGCGATATCGCCATTTTCCGTCAGGGACAGCGCATTTATCACGCTTCGAACCCTTCGCTCAATGGCCGCAGAGCCAGCGAGCTGGCAGCAAAGTACCTGCTTCGCCATCACGATCTGATTCCGGATGAGCAGACGCTCGATTTGCTGATTCAGTCCATCGGCGCGGTACGTCTTTCATCTAAGGATCAGTACGTGCGCATCAAAGGGCGCCTGCGGGATACCGAAAAGCAAATTGAAATCCCGGTCAGCCAGAATGAAATGGCTGCGGTACTCGCACCGTTTGCCAGAGAACTCGGTCTGTGGGTTTCTTCGTTTGTGCGCGGCTTGCCGGAAAACATTCAGCTCGATCTTTCGGAACGGGGAATTGTCGCCAGCGGCGGTACGATGAAGATGCTTGGCCTGGCCGATCAGATCGGCGCGCTGGCCGGATGTCCCGTTTACTGCACCGATGAGCCCGATCGAACGGTCTCCCGGGGCATGGAAGCGCTTCTCGAAACCATTGGACGCTGAGAAAGGGCATACCTTTCAGGCTTTCGGACTTTTCGTTTGCAAACAAAGTGACAATTGAATATATTGATAGATGGCTATTTATACAATTCACGATAAATTTGCTTCAATTTGCGAACAGGATTCGCTAAAAATTGGCTGAAAATAGAAACTAAACAGGAGGAACTTGAGCATACATGGCTAAACAGGACATGATCGAACTTGATGGCTTGGTAACGGATACACTTCCAAACGCCGCATTTAAAGTAAAACTGGAAAACGGACACGAAATTCTGGCTCATGTTTCTGGAAAGATTCGTCTGCACCACATTCGTATTCTTCCCGGCGACAGAGTAAGAGTGGATATTTCCCCTTACGACCTCACACGCGGACGCATCACCTTCCGCTACAAATAAGGTATACCGCCTGAATAAACAGGATACATACGACAGGAAAGTTCAGAGTCAGCGAATTCTGAACAAGGAGGTACATCATGGAAGTTTTTACCCGGGCAGCATTCAATCAGCTTCCTGACGGCACGGATACTCGCGCCTCTTTTACATTTGAACCCCTCGCACGCGGGTTTGGAACCACCATTGGCAACGCCATCTGCAGAACTCTGCTCTCGGATCTTCCGAGCACAGCCGTTATGGCTTATAAAGTGGAAGGCGCTCCTGCCGATGCCGCTAAACTTGATGAAATCGAAGAAGATATTATTCGTCTGAAACTGAATCTGAAAAAGATCCAGCTTGAAACCGAAGATACGGGAATCACCGAACTGCAGTTAGTGAAAACCGGCCCTTGCACAGTAACCGCCGGCGATCTGATCTGCCCGGAAAACACAACGATTACCGATCCGGATCAGGTGATCTGCACCGTTAAGGAAAACCAGACACTGAACATGACGCTGTTTGCGGCGACCGACGGCGGCTACAAGACAGCAGGCGAAATTGAAAAAGAATACGACCTTCCCGAAGGAACGGTCTGCCTCGATACAACCTTTACACCGATTAAATCCGCAGAATATCTGTCCGAGCCGACGCTGCTTGGTCACGATACGAAGTATGACAAAGTCACATTCGACATTCATACCAACGGAAGCATTACGCCGCTGAACGCCGTTACGGAAGCTGCGCGTATTGTCATCGGCTATCTCGATAATATTTATCCGGCTGCGCAGATGGAACTCGAAGAAAGCTTCACCGTTCAGCCGCCGGTTACGGAAGAAGTGGCGAAGTCTTCGACAATGATGATCGAAGATCTTGAGCTGTCTGTCCGCTCCTACAACTGCCTCAAACGTGCAGGCATTCAGACTGTAGAAGAGCTGACCCAGAAGACCGAAGATGAAATGATGCACGTGAAAAACCTCGGCAAGAAGTCGCTTCAGGAAGTCAAGGACCGTCTCGAAGCCATGGGACTTGGTTTCCGGCAGTACGACTGATTCCAGGCAAGCAGGCTGCGCTGTATTCCCTGAGAAGAGGGAGAAATTTCAGCCCGCAAAGCGGGAACGGAATTTCAGAACACGAAGCGCGCTGTCAGCCAGCACGAAATCCATTATCGATACAGAAAGAGGAAGTCCGGATCGAATCGGACCTCCTCTTTTTCTGCTTTCAGGGGCGTTATCGGCGTATAAAAGGACGAAATCCACCGATATTCGACAGGCGGAAAAATACCATCCCAAGCGGCTGGATTTATCGTGAAGAAAAGGATCCCGTCCCTTTGAAAAACGTCTGTACATTGCATTAAGAAAAATGTAAGTATAGGGCAATTGATCTGGATTTTCGATTTAGCTATGATATTTTTATAGAAATGAAACCAAATGATTTGAAATGAACAGTATGAAAACAGCTTTCAGCGTTTGCGTTTACTCCCGTTTTTTCAATCTGCAGGGCAGTACAGAGTGAACAAAACAGGCAGAACAAGAACAGGCGTTCCGGATACCCAGAATCCAGAGAAGAAAGCCCAGACTTTTCACAAATCGAATCCCGAAAATGCTTCGGCCGCGCCGCATGCATTTACATACAGTAAGTACAGAAAGTGAGGAATTGCATATTTATGGCAAAAGATTTTTTCAAAGATCGCAAAGCGATTATCAGCACGATTCTCGATAACATGCAGGGCTCGAATGAATTCGATGAGTCCAAATACTACACGATCGACATTCTCGACGTGGACGGTGAAACCGCCAAGGTAATGGTCTGCGATGATTACCGCTACCTGACAAAGGAAGAAGGCACCTGGAAAGAAGTGCCGCAGGCTTCCAAAGCGTAATCGCCAAAAGCCTGTTTTCTCGCGCAGCGTATGACGTTCGAGGACAGGCTGTATGACAGGCTTGCTAAAAAAAGCACAAAACGTATTTAAAACGAAAAAGCGGCCCGTACCGCAGAACGTTCCCTTGAGGGGAAGGCTCTGCGGTACGGGCCGCTTTCGTACAGGGATGTATGGGCAGGCTTAGTCTTCGAGTGTGCGGATTCCAAAGCGGAAGTAAAGGACGTGGCCGATCCAGACGGCCACAAGAATCCACTGGACCCAGGGCAGATGGAAGAGCATCAGCCAGCTGCAGAGAAGCACGAGCGAGATCGTCATCAGAACGCGCTTCTTAGCCTGCGGACGCATGGCACGGTGTTCAACCCAGTCTTTGGCATTGTCCTGATACAGCCGGGATGCGACAAAGCGATCGTGCAGCTTCTCGCTGCTTCGCCCAAAGCCAAAGGCGGCCATCAGCGCGAAAGGAAAGGACGGCAGAACGGGCAGGATGGCTCCAAGAACGCAAAGAAACAGTCCGACGAAGCCGATCAGCAGAAACAGCGGCTTTTCGATGCGGTTCTGGTTGTCGTAGTACAGATGGCGAAGAGCCATGACTGGATGATGGAGAAGCATGCGCGGGCCGGAATAGCGCATGACCTGACGAATCTGTTTGCGCCGCTCGTTTCGGTAACAGTGCACCTGGCACTGGGAACAGAATATTTTCGTTTCCATGAACGGGCATTTGGAAATGCGCACAACGGCGTATTCCAGCAGCTCTTTTTCTTCATGGGGATTGGGATACTTTTTGTAGTAGAGGGCGATCATTTCCTGGACGACACGTGCCTCAAAGGCCCGTTTCTTTTCAGCCCTGCGCTGCTTTTCGCCGGACGAAAGAGAACTTCCGCTTTCCGCCAGCATGGTATCCAGCCCCTGATCGAGGGAATCGATGAAGGTATCGATGCTGGCCTTTTTGCACGCTCTGCGAATTTCTTTGTCTGTCGCATCGGGTTTGGCGGCTAAAAGGTTATTGCGAAGGGTATCGGTAAACAGAACGCTCTCCTGCAAAACCACAGACTGTTTTGTACGCAGGAAATCCGTCTGTACGTCTTTCAGATTTTCATCGCCAAGGCGGGCTGTCCCGGCCTGCGGATCGAAAAAGCGCATGAGCAGGCGAAGCAGAGTGGATTGTCCGCAGCCGCTTCTGCCTTCGATTCCGGTGATTTTTCCTTCCGGAAAAGACAGGGAAAGACTTTCCAGGATCGCCTGATCGTCATAGGCAAAGGCGAGATTTTCCACCGCCATGGCGCTCGATTCTGGGCAGGCCCCTTTTTCGTTTTCCCTGACGGTAACTTCTTCATCAAACAGCGTCAGGACGCGGCGAGCGGCCCCAAGCGTGGAGGACAGACCGGTCGACAGATTGGCCAGCGCCAGAAATGGTCCAAAGGTTGAGGACTGGAGCACGAGACACGCAAGGAAGCTTTGTGCACCGATCTGATCGTGCCGGTAAAGATAGAGACCAAGAAAAAGCATGAAGAGCATCGAGAGAGTAACGATAGCCAGAGAGGCAGAAGAAGCGGCCACGGTCTGTTTTTTCTGCTCGTCTTCCAGCACGAGCAGTTCTTCCGTCTTTTCGTTCATTCGTGCTTTGCGGACGCCTTCAAGATCGTACTGAATGATTTCGTCCGCGCCGCGCACGTTTTCCAGCACTGTCGCGCTCAGATCGCCGACAGCCTTACGACGGGCAATGCCGGTTTTCTGTGCGGCAGAACCGAAAATCAGCGGAATGCCAAAGGCAGCCAGCGCGTAGCTGCAAAGAAGCAGGACGCCGATGGACCAGTGAATCCAGAAACCGGCAGCTCCAAAGAGGACGGCGCAGCAGATCGCGATGCAGAACGGAGAAATCGTGTGGGCATAAAACACTTCCAGAAGTTCCACATCCGAAGTGATCAGAGCGATCAGATCGCCCTTTTTACGCCCGTCCAGCCGGGCTGGACCGAGCCGGCACAGCTGACCGAAAACTTTATCGCGAATCGTGGCCAGAAGACGAAAGGCAATGTAGTGGTTGCACGCCTGCTCGCCATAGCGAAGGACGCCGCGCAAAACGGCGAACAGTCCCATGCAAAGGCAGGCTGTCCCGAAGGAGATCGAAATGGAGCCAGGTATATGGGAGAATGCGGCCAGGACGGCCATCATCCCGATTCCGGCAGCACACACGAATCCGGCGGTTCCGGCCAGAATGGCGAGAATCATCCAGCATTCCATGCCGTGCACCAGCTTGAGCAGACTGCGCAGTACGCCAAAGGTGGAGAGATTCTTATTCGTTTTCTTCGCGTTCATACAGACTTTCTCCTTTCACGTACTGTTCCAGTTTCTGCTGGGCAGAATAAATGCGTTCGAATTCGCCCCCGGCTTCTTTCAGATCTTCGAATCGTCCCTGTTCAACGAGTTTTCCATGGGCGAAAACGAGAATCTGCTTCGCGCGTTTCACGTTGGAAAGGCGATGGGTAATAAAGAAGACGGGATGCTCTTTGGAAAATTCCTCGATTAAATGAACGAGAATGGCTTCGCTGGCAGCATCAATGGAAGAAGTTGCTTCATCGAGCAGAAGCGCGGAGGGTTCGCTGGAGAGAAGCCGGGCGAACGCCAGCCGCTGTTTCTGTCCGCCGGATAGGTTGGATCCGCCTTCCTCCAGGACAAAATCCAGGCCGCCCCGCTTCTGGATGAGCGGCCAGATCAGCGTTTTTCTGAGAATCTCGATCAGGGTTGGATCATCGATTTCTCTTGATCCGCACAGGTTTTCGCGGACGGTTCCCGCAAAGAGGACCGGCTGGCTGTTCAGAACGCCGATGTGACGAGCCAGACTTTTTCTCGACAGACTTTCCAGCGGCTGATCGTTGAGCGTCAGCGTTCCATCGTCAAAACGCAGGCGTCCATAAAGCAGGGAAGCCAGAGTGCTTTTTCCCGAACCGGATTCGCCTGCGATGCCATACAGACCGTTTCCCTGAAGCGAAAAGGATACATGTTCGAGCGCTGGCTTTGTCGCCTCTGGATACGTGAAGGACAGATCTCTGGCTTCGATATCCAGAGCCGGAAAAGCCGAGTCCAGACAAAGTTCCTCGCTGCCGTCCTGAACGGGAGTGTCGAGAATTGCGAACATTTTATCGGCTGCCGCGGATCCATTCATGGAAATATGGAAATAACTGCCCAGCGTACGCATCGGCAGAAAAAATTCCGCGGAAAGCAGGATGATCGAAAGCATTGTGGAGGCACCGATCTGTCCGTGCAGGCAGCCGTAAAGCGCCATACCCATGCCCAGCGCGCTTCCGCCGTAGGCAACAAGGTCCATGACGGAAATCGAGTTGAGTTGCATGATGAGAACGCGCATGGTAATGCGGCGGAAGTTTTCCGCCTGACGGTTCATCTTTTCGTGATAGAGGCCATCCGTTCCGTAAAGCTTGAGGGTGGTAAGTCCCTGCAGGTTTTCCAGGAAGTCATCCGACAGCCCCGTGTACTGATCCCAGTAGCGGGAAAGCAGTTTTTTGGCAAATTTCTGTACGGCGATGATGGAAACAGGAATAAGCGGAACGCAGACAAACAGCACAAGGGCTGCCGGCCAGTAAAGAAATCCGACGATCAGAAACAGCGTGAGCGGAGCGAGCAGAGCGTAAAAGAACTGCGGCAAATACTGGCCAAACCAGACTTCGAGCTGTTCAACGCCTTCGCTGGTCAGCTGGGAAATTTCCGAGGTACTCCATCGGTTGCGATAGCTGCTGCCAAGCTGGCTGAGCTTGTCAAAAAGACGTTCGCGCAGCTGCCGGCGAACAAGGGCCGCGGCCTGGAACGAAGCACGGGAGGCCATTTTTAAAGCCATCTGGCGCACAATCAGACAGGCAAGAACGAGTAAAGCGGTATTCCATACGGAAAGGGAAGGCGTCCCGAAAATGGAGGCTGCGCATACGCACAGCGCGATCGTGGAAAGGCTCGAAGCCAGCAGGGAAATCCACTGAAAGAAAATGTTTCTGCTAATATAAGGAAACGTATCCGGGAAGGCTTTCAGAAGACGTTTGTTCAGCATAAAGGGCTCCTTTCTGATGCTCCTTGCATAAAGACGGACATTCCGTCTCCAAATGAAAAAGGTCGCAATCCATGCTGCCGCGCTGACCCGGTCTGTTTTCAAAAGGCGGGGGAGAGTCAGAAAGTTAGCGTGGATTAACGGTTTGCGCCGACTAACTATACAGATGGATTTTCCCGTGTGCAAGCCATTCCTTTCGCTTTTCGAACAAAAAGGGATCCAATTTGTATGAATTCGCTTTCCGGACTGACGGACAGGAGAGCGGATGAAAGAATAGAAAATTTATCGTCTACGCAAAAAAATGAGCAGAAAATGAAAAAGGCCGCATGGCCGTAAGGAGAGGAGCGATTATATGCTGATATCGGCATCCCATCTGCATTTGGACTATGGAGACGGCCGTTCACCAATTCTCGACGATGAATCGATGGACGCCGAAGTTTCGGAAAAAATCGGACTGGTGGGCCGCAATGGTGCAGGGAAATCCTCTCTGCTCAAAATCCTGGCGGATCCCCAGACCACAGCGGGCAAAATCATCCGCAAGTCCGGAATGAAAACCCACATTCTGGAACAGAATCCCGTCTTTACGCAAAAGACGATCTGGCAGGAGATGAAAGCGGCCAACGACGCACTGAGCGATCCGCGCGATGACTATGAACTCAAGGCCATTCTGACGCGTCTCAAGCTGGACGATTTTGACGCGCCGATCGAACCGCTTTCCGGCGGCCAGAAGCGCCGTCTTTCGCTGGCCCTGACGCTGGCGGACCGGGCGGATCTGCTTCTTCTGGATGAACCGACCAATCATCTTGATATTGAAATGATTGAATGGCTGGAAAACTGGCTTTCCAAAACGAAGGCGACTGTCATTACCGTTACGCATGATCGCCGCTTTCTGGAACAGGCATGCACCCGAATTCTGGAGCTGACCGACGGTCATCTGTACAGTCATCCCGGCTCCTACGCCGAATACCTGGAAGCCAGAGAAAAACGGGAAGCGGATGAACAGGCAAGAGCCGCCAAACGGGAAAACCTGTACCGTCACGAACTCGAATGGGTACGGGCTGGCGTGCAGGCGCGTTCCACAAAGCAGAAGTCCCGTCTCGACCGGTTTGAAGAACTGCGCGCGCAGCGAACCAGCCGGCAGAACAAGACGATGGAACTGCGCTTTCCCAGCGAACGCCTGGGCAAGAAGACGCTCGAATGGCAGAACCTTTCCTTTGGCTATACGCCTGAGAAAATTCTGTTTCATGACTTTTCCTACCACTGCAAAAGAACGGACCGCATCGCGCTCGTCGGACCGAACGGCTGCGGAAAATCGACGTTCCTCAATCTGGTCGACGGCGATCTGACGCCGCTCACCGGCGCCTTTAATTTTGGCTCCACAGTAAAAATCGGCTATTTCCGACAGATCCCCGATCCGGCGGATGGAAACCTTCGTGTTCTGGACTATATCGAAAAAGAAGCCAAGGCAGTCGTTACCCTCGACGGCGCACAGAGCGCTTCGGCTATGCTCGAACGATTCCTGTTTGATAAGACCAGGCAGTATCTTCCGTTAAACCGGCTTTCAGGCGGCGAACGGCGCCGTCTCGAACTCGTTCGCGTGCTGATGAAAGCGCCGAACGTCCTGCTGCTCGACGAGCCGGGAAACGATCTGGATATCGAAACGCTGGAAGTTCTCGAAGACTATCTCGATAATTTCCCCGGCATAGTGCTGTTCGTTTCTCACGACCGTTTCTTCATCGACCGTACCGCGACCGAGCTGTTTGAACTGCAAAGCGACGGAACCTTCCTGCGTATTAGCGGAGGCTATTCCGATCTGCAGGTGTTCAAGGAAGAAGAACGCCGCCAGGACAAAGCCAGACCGGCCAGTGCAGCCATTTCTGCCCGTCCAAAGGAAAAGAAGATTTCCTTTTCCTCCAAAGAGAAACGGGAGCTGGAAGAAATTCCACAGAAACTGGAAGCCAATACGGCTCGCATTGAAGAAATCGATAATCTTCTCGAGTCGGAAACGGATTATAAAAAAGTGGCCGAGCTGAGCGATGAACGCGAAGCCCTTAGCCAGACCAATGAACAGCTTGAAGAGCGTTGGATGGAGCTCGAAGAAAAGCGGGAAGAAACCGCAAAACTTTACGCCGCGAAAAAATAAGAAAACGAGTAAGAATACTAGACGAGTAAGAAGACGAACAGGAAAAACAAGAAAAAAGAGGAAAGCCCGAAGAGCTCGCTCAAAAACGCTTCTCTCGAAAGAATTCGTTCGAAAAATTGAAAACTTAAAACGATGCGAAAAGCCGGTCTGGATTCGAGTCTGTCCAGACCGGCTTTTCGCATGGACGCTCTGGATCTGCAGGGCCTTCGGGCATAAGGCAGCCTGGCCTCTGGGGAGCATTTCTATAATGAATGCACAGCAGGTCTCTTTTTCGAGCAGAAGCCAGATGGAACGGATCAATGCTTTCAAATTAGGGCAAGATCTCGGGCCCAGGGCGCTCAAGAGTGCGGCCGACCTTCTGATCGACAGAAATTTGTTGGAGCCTGCAGAAAGTGAGTGGATAGCGATGAGTGATTTTCTGAATCATTTAAAAGAAGATGTCGAAAAGGGCGGCGAAGAAATCAAGGACGTATGGCATCATGCCAAAGAATCTTTTGAAGCCGATGCCGCTGCAGAAAATGCGGAACTGGATTCCTACCATGATCTGTTTGCCTGGGCAGACGGCAGTCTGCTCGCCCTTCCGTTTGACGAGAAGGAAATTTCGCAGAAAGACCAGGAAATGCGGACGCTGGCTGTCATGGCAGTGAAAGATCAGTCGATCTGTGCGCCAGCGGACGGTGTGATTGAATCAATCGATCTGCCGCAAAATACGATTGTGATCAAGACCAGTCCTGTGAATACGCTGGCGATTAAAGTATGCGTCGGCACTGTTTCCTTTGAAAAGGATGCGACGATTCTCGTTCATCCCGGTCAGGATGTACAGGCCGGCCAGCCGTTAGTTCGCTTCGCCCATCCGATCGAAGCTAAGTCGAAGCTGATGCTGGCGGAACCGAAGACGTTTGCGGATTTTAAAGGCGCCGGCTACGTTCCAAACCATGAACCGGGCGTCATCGGACGAAACGAAATTATTATCACCACCCAGCCGAAGGCAAAAGTGTACAAGGCGTAAAGACGGGCATATCCAAAAGGGCCCATGACAGGGCTCGATATAATGAAGTCAATCAAGGAGGTCTGAATCATGAGTGATTTCTTTAAAGATCTGGGAAAAGATGTGAAAGAGGGCTGGGACAAAATGTCCGACTCTGTAGAAAAGGAAGCGGAAAAGCTGAAAGCTGACTTCGAAAGCGACAAGGAAAAAGCCAAGGAAAAAGCCGCAGACGTAAAAAAAGAGACCGAAGCCAAAGAAGCTGAATGCAAGGCAGATCTTGCCAAGGATGATGCCAAGGCAAAAGCCGATACCAAAGCCTTCAACGAAAAAGTCAAAGCCGGTGCAGAAGAATTTGCCAGCGATGTGAAAAAAGGCTATGACGACGCCAAGGACAAAGTCGAAGACGCTGCTGACAAAGCAAAAGCTGACGTAAAAAAAGACACAGCCGATGCGAAAGAAAAAGTCGAAGCTTTCAACAAAGATGTGAAAGCCGACGTGAAAAAAGCAGAAGACAAACTCAAAAAGTAGTCCCCAGGCATACCCAAAACTGAATAATTATCTGGCCGGATAACTCCGGCCTTTTTCCTGCTGAAAACTTTTTGTTCCGTAACGGACCGGCTGCCTTTACGAAGAACCGGTCAGTCGGAAAACGGGAAAATGAAGCATTTTTCCAGGGGATAACCGAGGCGAAAAATCATTGAAAAAAGTGCCCGCAAAGCATCAGAAATGATCTGAATGCGATGGGACCGGACGGCTCCTTCAACCGGGATTTGAAAGGCAAAAAGCTGGATTCTGAGATGAAAAAAGTTAAGAATTCTGATCAGATGTTTGTCTTTTTGCACTTGACATTTTTGTATGGAATCGATGGCTAAAATTGTTGTCGGATTCCCTATAAGCTTGTTAAAATCAACAATAAGAGGTTATAGCTATATCTGAAACGATTGCATATGTCAGGCGAAGCGGATATGCCTACAGGAATATTCGAAAAAAAACGCCTCATGCGGCAAGAAATTCTAACGATTTGAGGTTTACAAATCAGGGAATGTTGATTTTTCAATCGTTACAGGTAGTATAAAGAACGTAGAAGAAATAGAAGGGTATCTTTATGGTCAAGAACAACATCGAAGTGGACATTAAAGTTAAAATTCTCGAAGGGGGATATACCCAGGAACGTCTCGGCACCAAAATTGGAACTACTTCCCAGTACGTTAATCGCATCATCAAGAAGAAAGAGGGCCTTCTGAACAAGACCTTTATTCAGATGATGGAGGCTCTTGGTTACGATATTGAACTGGTTTATGTCCCTTGCGAGAATCACGACAATTAATAATCTCGAGCAAGTACAATCATCGACGAACTGATCATAGAAAAACAGAGAGATCCGCGCGGTTTCTCTGTTTCTTTTTTCTTTACCTGGATTTTTGGAAAAGCGGAAGATTTCACCCGCCCATAAAAGCGTGAGGGAATCCTGCTATACTGAAAAACGAGCCCGATCCGCTCCTGCTGAAAGATCGATTAAAGTGCTTCTCCTGCAAATCTCGAAAGAGAGGAGTTCGAAACAATTCCAGAAGCCATGCAGGAAACGGCATCAAGAATACGGAGGAATACCATGTCGCAAGCTAACAACGGAAAAAAAGTCATCGCCTACAACCGGAGCGCCCGGCATGAGTATGAAATTCTCGAAACTTACGAGGCAGGCATTGAACTCAAGGGAACCGAAATCAAAAGCGTACGAAAAGGAAAAGTGCAGCTGAAGGACTCCTATATTTCCATTCGCAATGGACAGGCCACGGTGAAGGATATGCATATTTCCCCGTATGAATTTGGCAACCGCTTCAACCATGATGAAACCCGGGACCGCCGTCTGCTGCTTCACAAAAACGAAATTCTGAAACTCGATCAGGCAGTCCGCCTGAAAGGGCTGACTCTGGTTCCACTGTCCATGTATATTTCCCATGGTCTGGCCAAACTGGAAATTGCGCTGGCCCGAGGCAAGAACATTCATGACAAGCGGGAAACCGCCAAAAAGCGCGATGCGGAACGCGATATTCGCAAGGCGCTCAAAGGCAGCTGGTCCTGATCGCGCTTTACCGCTCTGGATCTGTACCGCCTGGAAAACGGTCAAAACCGGCCGCCGCTTAAAAAAATTGAAATCGAAAATCTTTTGCTTGCATACAGTTTGAATTTTGCTAGAATATTTAATCGAGGACGACATGCCGGGGATGTTTCTGGCATTCGATGAGTAATTGTTTGGACTCAGTCACAGCCGGGTGATTCCGTTAAAATCATTCAAAATAAACGCTAACACATTTAACTTCGGCCGCACCAACACTGGTGCCATGGCCTTCGCTGCTTAATTTATTCACTACGCGTGATCGCAGCCTGTTCAGATCAGTTCGCTTTCTTATCGTCTGAACAGATGGCGTAAAGAAGATAAGCTGACGAAGCGACTGGCTTCGCCGGACGAAAATCCAACAGTCACCCCATCAGAAATTGTGTCTGTCCAAGTCTGATGGTCAAATGACAGACTAAGCTGTAAACACTGATTCGTGGGACATTGCTTAGACGCGAGTTCGACTCTCGCCATCTCCACCAAATGAAGACCACAGTGATGCAAGTCCTCTGCAGAGATAGTGCAAGTCTATCCGTCTTCATCAAATATGGGGTGTTAGCTCAGCTGGGAGAGCGCATGGCTGGCAGCCATGAGGTCAGGGGTTCGATCCCCCTACGCTCCACCATATGGAAATAACCCTTTAGGTAAAGCGCCTAAAGGGCCTTTTTTTTTGTTATGTGCGATTTGTGTGCGATTTTTTCTTGGTCGTATGCAGTGCCGACAGAACATCGTCTTCTGATCTGTCGACCAGGTGGCCGATTATTCCTTTCCGGAAAAAGAAAAGAGTCGGTCAGGGATCTTAATAAATCGCTGAAACAGATTGAATTGGTATTTCGATTAGGTTGCCATCTATCCCTTCAATAAGCAAAGCATCATCATAATTGTCAAAATCATCTTTATCTAAAATCTGAATGAATATGCCGTTAACCGGCGGGCTATCTGTACAAACCACCGAAATGGGCTTATCTGTTTTCATTTTTACTCTGTTCATTACGTCTTCTAAACTCATTTGATGGTCTCCCCGGAACTAGATGTGCTCCTGTCTTGGAAAAATTTATCACAACAGTATCTGTATCTTCATTTGAAGTCTTTGAGATATACTCTCCAATTTTAGTTTTTATCAATTGAAAACTGTTCCACTTTGGTCGGAAGGGGGGCCTCCCTGTCATAGTTATCGGAACCCTGCTCTTCCGGGTGAATACATCAGGCCACTTTTCTTGTTAAGGCACGAGAAATACGACCTGTTCAAGATTGATGGATATATACCATATTTAAATATAAAGCAGGTTTCTGAATTTTCTGAAACAGAAATGAGATCCTGTGTCTGCAAAACAGGAAGATCAGACCGCTTGTCGCTTGCATCAGAAATTGCACCTCCTTGGACAGACAAAAAAAGCGCTGGCTAGGCAGCGCTCTCTGAATCGTGCTGCGGAATGAATTTTTCCATCTCCTGAGCAATGGCGTCATTCTCGTAAATGCCCTGGTCGCGGCAGGCGCAATGGAAGTCATAGCATAAATCCAGCGGCATACAAACATTTGATGATGATTTCGGGATTTACGTCTTTCTTCTTTTTGGAAATATACCAGTGCAGGAAGACTCCAATAAGGACAATCACGATGAGGCTGGATATCGCCTGAATCAGATAGTAATGCGTGCTGTGCATGAATTTTGGTTACCATGTGCAGAAAAGACATTCGAATCCATTCCAAAGGCGGTGTGTCGATTTACCCGCTCGCTTACAGCAGCAGGGCGATTAGTGAACTGACCAGATCCACAAGGAATTGGGGAGCGGAAAGAAGCAGGGAACAGTAGAGAAGATCTTCCAGAGCTCTTTTGATTCTGGATCGGGTACGTGATTTGCTTTTGCAGGAGCGATCTTCAGTCAAATCGGGATTCGATTCATGGTACATCGGTTTTTACCTCGCTTTCTGCAGACTTGAAGTCCAAAGATGAAGAATAAGAAATTCAGAAGATTGAGGATTCCCAAACACCCGAATCCGAAAAGGCAGAATCCGGGCTTTCAGGATGCGCCCGAGAAAATGGATGAAAAAATGAAAAAGAAATGCGGACAGAGCACTGGAGAACGTGGAAAACTTTCAAAATGGAAATTTTACCCGTCTTCGCGGATCCTTCCGCCCTGTACCAGCGATGATTTTTGATTTACGCTTCCTGAATCGGACTGAGAATGCTGGCAAGTGAATCCCGCATTTCCAGGTGCAGGCATCTGCTGCTCAGTCTTTCTGAAAAACAGATCATTCAAAGGTTAGGAGAATCGCATATGACAACGAGGGAGAACGTATTAAGCGCAGAAGAAAA
The DNA here is from genome assembly GCF_020969955.1 of Allobaculum fili. Classification (NCBI taxonomy): domain Bacteria; kingdom Bacillati; phylum Bacillota; class Erysipelotrichia; order Erysipelotrichales; family Erysipelotrichaceae; genus Allobaculum; species Allobaculum fili. The sequence continues at coordinate 15,724 of NZ_JAHDSX010000010.1, forward strand.
GAAATTAGTCTTACGCAAAGCGAACTGGCGGAGCGTCTTGGCTACACCAGCAAAGCTGCGATCAGCCGCATTGAACGCGGCGAGAACAATTTCCCGCTCAACAACATTGAGGCGTGGGAAAAAGCTCTGCATACCACCCGCGATTACCTTCTCAGCAAATCCGACATGAATGATCTCAACGGCCAGTCCTTTACCTGGACAGCCAGGGATAATGTCATGAATAAAATCGACGCCGGCGATACTGTGAAATTGGACAAGACCTCCGCTGCGCAGAGCGGCGATCTGGTTCTAGCGGATGTGAATGGCGCCATCGTCGTGCGCCGCCTGATTCAGAAAGACGGCGTGACGATGCTGCGGGCTGACAATCCGGATTACGAAGATTTCTTCAATCCGAAGTTTCAAATTCTTGGGGTTGCGGTTTCGGTAGAGAAGGTGCTTCATTAAATGCTTTTGAACGGTACGTTCTAACCGTTTCTGCCGTATCTTCTCCCTATCCTGTCCGCGTTGAGTCGAGCGTTCGCTCCGGATTTGTTAAAATTCAGGAGCTGTCCACTCAGTCTGAATGGGACGAGCGAATCCTGCTAAAGCTGGCAGGCTGACCGGTCGCTTTGCAGGCGACACTTAAAAACGGCGGGAAGATTTACCGCGAAACAAAACGGGGAATCCGGCGCACGATAAGGTGAATATTACGCGCGGTTGTGCGGGACTGCCGGCAGGATGGACAGACGCAGCTGCAGGAGAGAAAACGGAAATGAAACTGGTATCGAGAATGACACCCGCTCTGCTAAAAAGTGGAACGAGACGCAGACGATGGAAGAAAAGGATCTTTGTGGACTGGTTTTCTGCATGCCCAATGGCGCAGATGCGCTCTGGTCCAGACCAGAGCCGGAAGATCTGGAAATTGTAGTGGACAGACAAAATCTCAAAAATCCCGTGGAAGGCAAAACGGATCTTGTGCGGACCTGGACGAGTGTGAAAGACACGCCGCTTCGCCATCCGCACGCGTTTTCCATACGGCCTGCGGCTTCAATTGAGCGGACCTGCGTACTGATGAACACGTCGATGATTGATGAAAAATGGGTTCGACCGGCTTTGAAGCCGCTCCTTGCCCCGGATGACGAAGTTTGCGTTCTGGCATTCAGCTTTTTTGACGATACGAAAACGCTTGAGGATTGGAACCGTCAGTACAAGAAGGGCCAGGGCATCTGGTACCGCTCGAATACGGATGTGTTTTTCGCCTACGGCCTGAAAGAAAAACAGATTCACTGGGTCAATTACTTCACCGACTCCATCCCGCAGATGAAAGAAGCCATTCTTAATTCCAGTGTGCTTCTTCTGACTGGCGGCGCGCCGGATCTGATGTATCGGCGCATTCGGGAAAAGAAGCTTTCCGGCCTGCTTCGGCGCTATCAGGGTCTGGTGATCGGCTATTCCGCCGGCGCCATGATCCAGCTTGGGGAATACCACATTACCCCGGATGAAGATTATCCGCAGTTCTGCTGGAAAAACGGACTCGGCTATCTCACGGACTTCGATGTGGAAGTGCATTTTCAGAACACGCCCCATCAGCTCCGGCATATTGAGCGGGCACTGAGCGAACGCCACCGTCCGGTTTATGCGATCGACGAAAAAGGCGGCATGATTGTTCAGCCCGATGGAACAAAAAGCTTCTTCGGAGCGGTGACATGCTTCGATCCAAAAACCAAATAAGCAGGAAAACGGAAAGTAAGAAAACTGACAAAGAGACAATCCGGGCGGCACAGAATGACGTGACATAGGATGACGTATAGTTACGCGTTATTCTTTAAAAACCGCCTGCCTGTCGATGATGAAATTCCGAAATATAAAGTCCAGGGCATGCCCTGGCTTTTTTGGCAAAAGAAAAAGGCGGCTTTTGCTTTGATTTGCGAAGGCCGCCCTTTGAAGTTCATGGGTGAGGATAGATCCGTGAATTACAAGTCTAAGTTAAAACGTACGAAGTTCGAGTGTGGATTCCAAGATGGAACGTTCGATCCGGCGAAGCTCTTCTTTACGACGGCTAACCGGGATCATGGCTGTGATTTCGTCATCATCGTAGCCAACGACCATATTCTTTTCGGATAACATGATCGGTCGTTTCAGAACCGACGGGTTTCTCTGGATAAAACGAGTGAGCTGGGTCAGTGACATTTCATCGATTTCTTCCTTCAGTGTGAGATACGCTTTTGAACGTGTCGAGATAATGTCTTCTGTACCGTTTTCGCAACGGGAAAGCAGATATTTGATCTCAGCTTCAGAAAGCAGGTTGGAGAAGATATTCTTTTCAACAAAATTAATGTGGTTATCTTCGAGCCATCTTTTTGCCTTGCGGCAGCTTGCGCATCCAGGCGACGTGTAGAACAATACGGCATCTTTCATATTATTTTTCCTCCGAAACATAATTGTTTCCTTTTTTCTTGATAGGTCAGTGTCTTAGATTTGCATTTCCTGAAGGAATGCATTTCTTAATTGCATCTTTATTTTATGTCTTACCCGAGTAAAGATGCAACCTTTTTTAGAAAGAAAATCCGAAAACTTTATTTGCAGCAATCGTCCTTTAAATAAAGGGGGAATCAATAATAACTAATTTGAACGCGCTTTCATTGAGGTACATTTGAGTTCTTAATATTGTGGCGAAAGCGTTAAATTGATGAGAAAAGTGGCAAATAGAGCTAGTCTTGCCCTTTCTCGGTTTAAACGCAGAGCGGATAATTTGTACAATTTGTTTTTTTATGAAGATAAAAATCAATCAAATTTGTACATTCGTTGCGTGAAATGGCTCTCATGAATCTTTATATTCTTTCTTAGCCTTAACATTATCTTTATACGAATTAAGGATTTTTTAATTTTTGATACTCAAAAGCCGCATTCCTTTTGCGGATATGTCCGATGATTTTCTTGCGATTTGCCCAGATTCAGGCTGCTCTGGGGCACATTCATTCTATGAGGATAAATATCCCATTAATATAAGACGGAATATAAATCCGAATCAGATGAAATAAAATGACGATATGCATAATATCCGCTCTCCAGCGGGCAAAAAATTGAAACGGCATCCATAAAATCCTCTATAATGATTTGTGACCCAGCAAGGAGAGAAACAAAATGGAAATTATTGAAGTACTTAACAATAACCAGAGTTACCTCGAAGATTTCATCACCCGGGTTGTCTACAACTCGAACGCTCTTGAGGGCAGTACCCTGACGCGTAATGAAACCTACGCGCTGACCTTTGACTCCAACCATTGCGCCATCAACGCCAATGCCAAGGAGATTCATCAGGCGATCAACCACAAGCGTGCCATGATGCAGATGCTAAAGCGTCTGAACGCCGGCGAACCGCTGACGGCCGAATATCTGATGTCCGTCAACGATACGATCAACGAAAACATCATGTTCGGCGGAGCCTATCGTGAAGATCCGGCTATCGTATCCGGATCGACCAAGGTATTCCCAGGACCTGATGAAATCGAATCCTTCCTGAACCGTTTCATTGCCAAATATAATGACCTCGTTAAAAACGGATTTACGATGGAAGACGTAGCGGACATGCACATTTCGTTTGAGAACATTCATCCGTTCTCGGATGGAAACGGACGCACCGGCCGCATTCTGATCAACTCTATGCTGATCGCCAACAACCAGACCCCGATTGTCATCCCTCTCGAGATGCGCAATGACTACATCAAACTGCTGGAAACCAACAATGTAAAAGACATGGCCAAGATGTTCACCGGCCTTCAGGAAAAAGAAGCTGAACGTCTGAAAACGTTCGCGGATCTGCAGTAGTCTTCTCTTTTCGCTTTACCCATTATCAGAAATCAGAAAAGCAGCTTTCGGGCTGCTTTTTTGCTGGGCGGGGAACGGGAGATGCGCATAGGAAGGAACATAGACAGGAAGGGACATAGATAGGAGGCCCACAGAAAGAAACAAAAGATACAAACAAAAGATACATAGGAAGGGCAAAGTGAGACGCAAAATTTTCTCACGGCACAGATCCCTGAAACCATATCCCTGTATATCCATATATGGGGAAGATATATGGGGAAGCGGGCCTCTGGTACGGATCGGCAGAAAAGAATGCAAAGAGGCCGGCAGCAGGTCTGGAAAACGGATACAAATTTTGCATTCTTCCGATGCATGAAAACGGTTTACAGGTACAATAGGGGGAAGCGCGCAAAGCGCAGAAGGGAATTTAAATCATGCTTACTCCAGGAACACCGGCTCCGGATTTCACGCTGCCGGATCAGGATGGAAATCTGCACACGCTCTCTTGCTATAGAGGAAAGAAAGTCGTTCTGTATTTTTATCCGAAAGACAATACGTCTGGCTGTACAAAACAGGCCTGCAGTTACCGGGACCATTTTGAAGACTTTGAAAAGGAAGGCGCGGTCGTCATCGGCATTTCCAAGGATACGATCCGCTCCCACGCCAACTTCAAAGCCAAATATGAGCTTCCGTTTCTGCTGCTCGCCGATCCGGAACGAAAGGTTCTCCATGAATACGATGTCGTAAAGGAAAAGACCATGTATGGGAAAAAGGTTCTCGGTACCGTACGGACAACGTACCTGATCGATGAAAACGGCATCATTCTCAAAGCCTATGAGAAGGTCAAGCCGGAAACCGACAGCGAGACGGTTTTAAAGGATATTGAAAACGCAAAGCTCTAAGCCAAACCGTGCAAGGCACAAATCCTGCTTGTGCCTGACTATGTTAAAATTGATACAGATTCATCCGTAGAACGGAGGACGAATTCTGCCCAGCGCTTCCATTGCCCGCCATTCCTTATTAAGCGAAAGGGAAGGTTTATCATCGAGCGGCACTGCGAGGCACCGTTTAAACAAAAAATCAGTTGCGGATGAGGGAGGATAAGATGATTAAACGAATTGGCATTCTTACTTCCGGCGGCGATTCCCCCGGAATGAACGCAGCGGTACGTGCCATCACTCGTGTAGGCATCAATGCCGGACTGGAAGTCTATGGAATTTTCAACGGATATAAAGGAATGGTTGAAGGCTATATCGAGCCGCTCACTTCCGAATCCGTCAGCGAAATTCTTACCCGGGGCGGAACCGTTCTCGGGTCTGCCCGTCTGCCGGAATTCAAGGATGTGGAAGTCCGTAAAAAAGCCATCAAGCAGCTTGAACGCCGCGGCATTAACGCTGTAGTTGTTATTGGCGGTGACGGTTCTTACCGAGGCGCGCTTGAACTGACTCACATGGGCATTAACTGCATTGGTCTGCCGGGAACGATTGATAATGATATTACATGTACGGATTTTACGATCGGATTCATGACAGCTCTCGAAACAATTGTCGATGCAGTCGATAAACTGCGGGATACATCCAACTCGCATCACCGCTGCTCCATTGTAGAAGTCATGGGAAACCGCTGCGGCGACCTCGCCCTGTGGGCAGGTATCGCCTGCGGAGCGGAAATCGTTGTTACCAGCGAAAGCGGTTTTGATGAGCAGGATATTCTCGATCGTCTGCGCGATCTCGATCAGATTAAAAAGAAAAAGCACGCGATCATCATCATTTCGGAAAAAATTACCGATGTTCACCAGTTTGCGAAAAAAGTTACGCTCAATACCGGCTTCTCCGGCCGGGCTACCGTTCTTGGTCACATCCAGCGCGGCGGCTCGCCCTGCCCGTTTGACCGTATGCTCGCCAGCCAAATGGGCGAGAAGGCCGTGGACTTGCTGATGCAGGGCATCGGCGGACAGTGTGTCGCTATCCGGAATAACAAGATCACGTCTTTCCCGATCGAAAAAGCACTTGTTATGCCGTCTGAATCGAAAAAACCGCTCACCAACCTGTTCGAACGTCTCGGATAGAGAGATCATTCGTGCAATTGCGAGGGGAATGGTTTAAAATCTCAACGGATTCAACTCTAGAGGTGTATGTATGGATAAAAAAACAAAAGTTGTATGTACGATCGGCCCAGCCAGCGAAAACCCTGAAATGATCGCAAAGCTGGTCGAAGAAGGTATGAACATCTGCCGTCTGAACTTCTCTCACGGCGATTATGAGGAACATGGAGCACGGATCGAGCGCATCCGCCAGGTTTCCAAGGAAATGAAAAAACCGATTGGTATCATGCTCGATACCAAGGGCCCGGAAATTCGTCTTGGCAAATTTGAAGACGGCGGCGTCCAGTTTGAAAAAGGCGACGTAGTGACCATCGTCAACGATGCGGAACTGCTCGGCAACCGCGAAAGATTTGCGATCAGCGTACCGGAAGTTTTTAACGATGTAAAACCCGGCGACTTCATCCTGATGGATGACGGTAAAATGCGCGTGGATATTACGGAAGTTACTCCAGGCAAGGAATTCAAAGGAATTGTAGCCAACCCCCACTTCCTGAAGTCTAAGAAGGGCTGCAACCTGCCAGGAATCATTCTTTCCATGCCTTTCCTTTCCAAGAAAGATGAAGCGGATCTGCGCTTTGGTGCGAAAAACGATATCGACTACGTAGCTCTGAGCTTTGTACGTCGTAAAGAAGACGTTCTTGCGGTTCGGGATGTTCTCATTTCCGAAGGCAAGGATGATATTCAGATCATTGCGAAAATCGAAAACCAGGAAGGTTTCGACAACCTGCCTGACATTCTGGAAGTAGCCGACGGCATCATGGTTGCCCGCGGTGACCTCGGCGTGAACGTATCACTCGAATACGTACCAATCTACCAGAAACAGATGATCAAAATGGCAAACGATGCCGGCAAGCCGGTTATCACCGCTACCCACATGCTCGAATCCATGCAGGGCAACCCGCGTCCGACTCGTGCAGAAGCCAGTGACGTTGCCAATGCGATCATGGATGGCACCGATGCGGTTATGACTTCCGCTGAAACAGCTGCAGGAAGCTATCCAGCAGAAGCCGTTCATACATTCACAAAAATTGCCAATGCCATCGAACCGATGATTGACTACAAGAAACGTCTGGCTGATGGTATTGCTTCTTCCAAGCGCAACATGAGCGACTCCATCGCCATTTCCGCTGCGGAAACCGCTCTGGCCATGGACATCAAGGCCATCATTGCCTTCACACAGTCCGGCCTGACCGCTAAACGTCTGGCGAAATTCCGTCCGGAAGCACCGATCATTGCGGTAACTTTCGATGAAAAAGTTCAGCGCTCTCTGCTTCCTGTCTTCGGTGTACAGCCTGTCGTTACCGACGTGCAGAACACCCAGCAGAACGACGTTCAGCTCGCTCGCAACATCGCTCTGAAAAACGGTCTGCATCACGGAGACAACATCATCGTTGTAGCCGGCTATCCAGTTGGAAGCGGATCGACCAACATGATGAAAATCGTTACTGTCTAAACCGACTGACGATTCTTCCGCTTAATTTGATTTCCTTTCAGGAGCTGCAATAAAACTCTGTGGCTCCTGTTTTTTTATGCATTTATTTTTATTTTTTGCTTATTTATTTGCGTCCGGCCAGGAGAGGGGCGATCTGTCCGGTTCTTCCATCGCAAAACCGGCCAATCCGGTTCGTGAAGGCTATACGTTTGAGGGCTGGTTTACGGATTCCGAAGGCAAAAACGCCTTTAACTTCGAAACGGCAAAACCAGAAACCGATACCGTGATTTACGCCAGGTGTACGCGGATCCTCACAGCCCTGGATGCCCCGGCTAAACTCAGAGTTAGCACATCCCGTAGTGAAACCGGCGTACTGAGCGGAACATTCCGCTGGGATGCAGTAGAAGCGGGTGAAGGAAAAGTCAGCGGGTATGGCGTGACGCTGACGGATCCGGATGGAATCGACTGGACGCAGGGCGGCATGGCCGGAACGTAAACCGAGTTTGCGACGGCTCTGACCAAAGAAGGCGATTGGACAATTACCGTTACCGCAGTGGGCAGCGAAGAAAACGGTTCGAGCGACAGCCAATCGGCAACGCTGACCGTCCGCGTCACCTTCGATGCGCAGATCGAGGAAGAATCGGAAGATGTTCTCTGCCTTTGTGCATCTTCCATCACGAAGCTGAGCGATCCGGTTCCCACCGGCTACACGTCTGAAGGCTGGTTTACAGAGGAAAGCTGCACGAACAAATTCGATTTTGCGCAGGCAAACCGGAGCAGAGCCTGACCCTGTACGCCTAGTGGGCCGAAGAAGAACCGGTTGTGGAACTGAACTGGACGCTTCTGAATCAGGCCATTGCCAAAGGCCAGAACGTCAATACGAAGCTGGCCAGCTATCAGGACAAAGACAAGAGTGAATTCTCCGCAGCCTTTGGACGCGCAAAAGCGCTCAGAAGTGCAGAAGAGGTCACGCAGTCGGAAATTGACCGCATGGCCAGAGAACTCGCTTCGGCAGAACTTGTTCTTCGTCTGAAATCCAGTAAAGATCTGCTGAACCTTGAATAATCCGGCTGATCGAGCAGGAAATCAAGGCAGTCGGATTCTTCCCGATTTACAATGGAAACCGAATTGCCAAAGAATTCAAAAGGCCGGCTGCAGAGCGAAATCTGCAGCCGCCTTTCTTTATATGGTTATGTTCGAGTTACATGGTTATGTTCGAGTTCGTCAGGGAATGGGTATATTCGTGTTCTTCCGGCGTAAGTTCTTCGGATTGGGTTCTGGGTTCTGCGCCCGGTCCGGTTTCAGGCCCATGCTGCCGTGCAGGGCTGCCTGCTGACCATCCAGGAAAACGCGGAAAGAAGAGTAATGAAGATCGCTCAGGACAGAGATCGCAGGCAGATATAAAAATAGATAGGCAGTATCAATTCATAATCATTTCCCTTCAGTTTTATGCGCAAATCACTCACTTCATCGCGGAAAAACAAGCGGGGTGCTCTTGAGTGTAAGCGTGCACAATGCTAACCTGAAATCATGAGACCATCTGTGATGGATGGAAAGAGGAGGAAACATGAGGAAAGCTTCCAGAAAGATCGCAAGCAGCTTTTTAGCCGCTGCTATGCTGATCCCCTCATTCCGTTGTTTACGCAACTGGAACGACGACAATCAGCAATGACGTGAACGTTGTCTACTCTGCAGGCATTGACCAGTACACGAAAGATCATGCAGCAGATGTTTTCAAGCTTCTTGGCGAGGATGTAAAACTCACGACGAGCGATGCTGCTGTTGAGGGAAAAACAAACCTGCTGGTCGGAATCCAGGGCGAGGATTCTCCGGCGAAAACCTACTTTGACACGCATACCATTACGGCTGAGGATCTCTTTTCCAAGACCGATAGCTATGCGCTTGAAATTCAGGATGGAACGATTGCCATTCTGGGCGTTTCTACCGATGCCGCCTTCTATGGCCTGACTTCGCTGAAACACATCTTCAAACAGGTGGAAAACAAGGAAGTTCGAAACCTGCGCATGGAAGACTTCGCGGACGTTAAGACCCGCGGATTTATCGAAGGCTACTACGGAAACCCGTGGTCCTTTGAAGACCGTGCGGATCTGATGACATTTGGCGGCGACTATAAGCTCAACGGCTATTTCTACGCCCCGAAAGACGACCCCAAGCACAATGCAAAATGGCGTGAACTGTATACCGAAGAAGAACTGAAAAACCACGCCATGCTGGCGGAAGCGGGAAACAAATCCAAATGCTATTACATTTACGCGCTTCATCCCTTTATGACCAATGCGATCAGCTTCGGTTCCAATTACCAGAGCGATCTGAAGATCATCAAGGACAAGTTTGAACAGATGATGGGTGTGGGCGTAAAACAGTTCGCCATTCTGGCTGACGATGCCGGTGTTCCAGGCGGCGAACCGCAGAACTACGTAACGCTCATGACCGATCTGACCAACTGGCTCAAAACCAAGCAGTCCGAATATCCGGGCCTGAAAACCGACATGATTTTCTGTCCGAACGACTATATGGGCAACGGCAGCAGCCAGCAGATGCAGACGCTCAAGCAGCTGCCGGATTCCGTTTCGATCATCGAAACCGGAGGACGTGTCTGGGGTGAAGTCGGTCCTTCCTTTAACAACCGTTTCTATTCCAACATGGGGCGTCCAGCGTTCATGTGGATCAACTGGCCTTGCTCGGACAACACCAAGGATTCCCTGATCATGGGTGCCGCGCTGACCTTCCTGAAACCGAATACGAATCCGGAAACCGTGAACGGTATCGTTCTGAACCCGATGCAGCAGTCGGAACCGTCCAAAGAGGCGATCTTCACCAATGCGGACTACGCCTGGAACATCTGGACTTCGGAAGAAAAATACGATTCCGTATGGCACGATTCCTTTAACTATATCGACCATGGCGATTCCACAGATACCATCGGTTCTGCCGCGTATCGTGAACTGTCCAAGCACATGCAGTATTCGAGAGCTGTGAACACGGAAGAATCCGTTGAAATCAAGGATGCCATGAGCGCTCTGGGCAATAAGCTGGCAGCCGGCGACGCGACCGTCGTCGACGATGTAAAAGCGCTCCGTCCTGAATTCGAAAAACTGCACCAGGCCGCCCTGGATTACCGTGAATATACCGGCAACGAACGTACCCTTGGCCAGATCACGTACTGGATTGATGCCTGGGAAGATACGACCGATGCGATTCTTGGCTACTTCGATACCATCGACAAGCTGGAAAGCGGCGCACCGCTGTCGGAAATCTGGGATTCGTTCTCCGCAGCACAGGCTGCCCGCGACCAGTCCGAAACGCATAAACTCTGGTACATCGATCACTGGGAATATGCGAAAGCCGGAACGAAATACGTCACTCCGTTCATGAACCGTCTGGACACGCTTCTGTCTGACCAGATTCTGCCGCTCGTTGATCCGAGTGCAGACCGCGTTCATATCATTACCAACCGTATCGATACGCCGACCGGCTCCATGGCCAACGCCACCGATGGCAATCCGAATACGGAAATCATTTACAAAACCCCAAGCAAAGTAGAACCTGGCGATTACATCGGTGTCATGCGCACAACCCCGATTGATGTCGATTCTGTCAGCATCCTTCTTGGTCAGTCCGGAAACCTGAACGATACATTCCCGTCCGCCAAACTGCAGTACACCCAGGATGGCGTAAACTGGATCGATATCGGAGAAGAAACGAGCAGTACCACCGACATGAGCCAGACTGGCCTTGGCCTGAAAAACGTTCTGGGCATGCGCGTTCTGTGCACAGGCAGTAACCCGAACATCTGGCTTGGCGTCCGTGACTTTGTCCTCAATCCAGAAGCCGGAGGCGACAGCGGGGAAACCGGAGAAGGCTCCTTCTCCCTCCCTGCAGGAAATGGCGCATATCAGACGAACACGAAAGAGAAAGCCTATGACGGCGATGCTTCCACGTACCTGTGGACCAACCAGAAAGCCGCTGTCGGCGATACCTTTACCTGGACATACGGCGAAGAAGTCCGCGCACGCAACGTCCATATCATTATGGGCAACGGCTCTTCCGCCGATAAATGGACCAGCTTCGTTCTCGAAACGTCTGTAGACGGAACGAACTGGACCGAACACAAAACGTTCACCAGTACGCCAAAAGGCGCCGATGAATACAACTTCGACCTGCAGAACGCATCGGTAAAATACGTGCGTCTGCGCAACCTCGAAGCGGTAGAAAATTGGGTTCAGCTTTCTGAATTTACTGTAGAAACCGAAGCTGGCGATCCGTACAACGCCAGCCATCTGATGACCAACACCGACATTGAAGCCGGCGTCTTCTTCACCGCAGCCGAAAGCAAACTGAAGGCGGAAGGCAGCATTACGCTCCAGCCGGGCGAATACCTCGGTATGGATCTGGAACGCATCGTTGAGATGGAATCGATTGATCCAGGAACTGATGCAGCAGGTCTGAGCGTTCAGACAAGCCGCAACGATTACGAATGGCAGGCATTTGATGCCAAAGATCCGATTGGCCGCTATGTCCGTCTGATCAACAATACCGACCAGCCGGTAACCTTCACCATCGACGATGTAATGACCGTTACATGCAAGACCGAAGCGGTGATCAAGCTGGATTCCTCGACGATGGGCAAAGATGACGAGTACGGCTATCAGGATACCCGCAATAACGGCGCAGCCTTTGACGGCGACGTAGATACGACAACCCTCTTTGCGGACTACCCGAAAGCGGGCCAGAACATCATCTACGATCTTGGACAGCTCCGTCCGGTTTCCAAAGTGACGATTTACACGCAGGATTCCGCAACCAACTACCTGACCGACTTCAAAGTCTCTGTTTCTGCCGATAAGGGAAACTGGACCGAAGTCTTTACAATCGGTGATGGTCAGCCCGATACCAATGAGCTGACAGTCAATGCGGTAAACTCCGAACTCTTTACCGCGTCTTCCACCTATCCAAACAAAGTCATGGCTTCCGGCGAAATTACTTCGACGAATGCCCGCTACGTGAAGATTGAGTTCACTGCCGATAACGACGTTCGCTTCGCTGGCTTCAATGAAATTGAAATTAATGACGGCGCGTACGTTCCGGTTTACAACGCCGCATTCCGTACGGATTCCGCACAGCGCGAAGACTATATTCCAGCTAACCTGGTTGACGGCAGTCTTGCTACCGCATGGACACCGGATACCGATGCAGCCGGATTCATCGAATACGACTACTCCGAAGGCCTCGAAAAGAACCACTTCAACGTCATCACCAAAGGCGACGCCAGCAAGGCTGCCTTCTCCGTTCTTGGCGTTAAAGACGGCGAAAAGAAATGGTACGACCTCGGAACGCTCGACCATTCGCTCAGCCAGTTCGCAGTCGATATCGATAAAGTGCTGACCGTGAAGATCAGCTGGCCGGAAGGCACACAGCCAGTCGTTTCGGAAATCATCGCCTACAAGGCATCCCTCGAAGAAATCGATACGACGCTGCTGAAAGCCGCAATCGATAAAGGCGAAGGTCTCACGCTGAGTGATTTCAACGAAGCGTCCCAGAGTGCCCTTGGGGCCGGACTTGACAGCGCAAAAGCGGCTTACCGCAATAAGCGCAGTCAGGAAGCGGTCGATGCAGCAGCCAAGAGCCTGAACGATGTTCTGCTCGAAGCCCGAAAGACCCCTTCGGCTTCTGCACTCGAAGAAATCTAAGTTTTACCCCGAACGCACAGATTCGATTTTGTGAAAACGGAATGATGAAATATAAATCTGGTCCCGGATTTGGACGATGCCTGGATGGCTTCCAAATCCGGGGCCGTTTTTTGTGCAGGAGAGGGCACGACAGAACGAGATCGGAACGCGGTTTAAAACGCGCTGAATAGAAACCCAGTACATAGAATTCCGGCACTCGCACAGAAAGACAGGAAAATAAATAGAAAATAAATAGAAAATAAATATTGGAAACAGCGCAAGATCCTATCCGACACGGATAGGATCTGAGTGAAAAAAGTATCATTCCTTGATCTGAAAGAATTCCTTGAAAACGCTTGAGTGAATACGCTCTCAATGGTACGCTTAATCCGCTGCACCATTTTGAATGGTGTCATAAGGAGGAAAAATGAGGAAAACTTCCAGGAAAATTGCGAGCAGCTTTTTAGCCGCCGCAATGCTGATTCCTTCATTCAGCCTGCCCGCTGCCGCATCCGAACCGGATACGGGAGCCGCAAGCGCTGAATATAAAATTTATCCGACGCCGCAGTCTGTTGTGTACGGAACAGGCGCGACGACGGTTTCTAAGGATGTCCATGTCGTGTATTCGGCAGGAATTGACCAGTTCACAAAAGACCATGCCAAAGAGGTATTCGCTCTGCTCGGTCAGGACGTAACCCTGAGCGAAGGCGACACGCCAGAAGAGGGCAAAACCAATCTGCTCGTCGGAATCCAGGGCGAGGAATCCCCCGCAGCGGATTATTTTGAAACCCATACGATTGCAGCCAAAGATCTGTTTGAAAAGACCGACAGCTATGCGCTGGAAATCGGCGAGGGAACGATTGCCATTCTGGGCGTATCGACCGATGCGGCCTTTTACGGCCTGACGTCGCTGAAGCATATTTTCTCGCAGGTGGAAAACCGTGAGGTCCGCAGCCTGCGCATCGAAGATTTTGCCGACGTCAAAACCCGCGGCTTCATTGAAGGCTACTACGGAAACCCGTGGAGCCACGAAGACCGTCTCGATTTAATGAAATTTGGCGGCGACTATAAGCTCAACGGCTACTTCTATGCGCCAAAAGATGACCCGAAGCATAACGCCAAATGGCGGGAACTGTATACGGAAGACGAGCTGCAGAAGCATAAAGAGCTTGCAGAAGCCGGCAACAAATCCAAGTGCTACTACATTTACGCGCTGCACCCCTTCATGCATAATGCCGTGAATTTCGGAGATAACTATGCGCGCGATCTGAAGATCATCGAGGACAAATTCGAACAGCTGATGCAGGTCGGCGTAAAACAGTTCGCAATTCTGGCAGACGATGCCGCGGTGCCTGGCGGCAATCCGCAAAACTACGTCACGCTCATGACGGATCTGACCGAATGGATCAAAACTAAGCAGTCCGAATATCCGGGTCTGAAATCCGACATGATTTTCTGCCCGGCGGATTACATGGGCAACGGCTCGAGCGCGGAAATGCAGACGCTCAAGCAGCTGCCGGATTCGGTTTCCATCGTGCAGACCGGCGGCCGGATCTGGGGCGAAGTCGGACCTTCGTTCAACGATCCTTTTTATGAACGAATGGGACGCCCGGCGTTCATGTGGATCAACTGGCCATGCTCCGACAATACGAAAGACGGCCTGATCATGGGCGGTGCCGAAGCGGTACTCAAGCCCAATACCAATCCAAATACGGTTAACGGCATCGTTCTGAACCCGATGCAGCAGTCGGAGCCCAGCAAGCAGGGTCTGTTCACCAACGCCGATTATGCGTGGAATATCTGGAGCGACGCGGATCACTACACTCAGGTATGGAACGACTCCTTCGCCTATATCGACCATGGAACCGGTAAAGAAACCGCGGGTTCGAACGCCTATCGCGAGCTTTCCAAGCACATGAAAAACTCGAAGCAGATCGGCAACAGCGAATCCGAAGAACTCAGTCCGAAGCTGGACGCTTTTAAAGCAAAGCTGACTGGAAACCAGACGATTACGGACGAAGACATCGCCGAAATCCGCGCTGAATTTGAGAAGCTGCGTGATGCCGCAAGAACGTATCGCGAAGAAACCGGAAACAAACGGACGCTCTCGCAGATCATTTACTGGATTGACGCATGGGATGATACGACCAGCGCGGTGCTCGGCTATCTCGATGCCCTCAGCGCACTGAATCACGGCGAATCCACCGCGGCGGTATGGGATCATTTTGCGAGCGCCCAGAACGCCAAGACCCAGGCGGGAACCCATGGCTTCCATTACGTGGATCATACGGAATACGCCAAGGCGGGCCGCATTCACATCACGCCGTTCATGAACGCACTGGATTCGGCGCTTTCCGCACGGATTCTTCCGCTGATCGACCCGAACCTGGATACGGCGACGTTCATTACCAGCCGTTCGGATACGCCGGAAGGATCGCTGGACAATGTGTTTGACGGCAATGCCTCGACGCAGATCGTTTTCAAAACGCCAAGCACCCTTTCTGCAGGCGACTACGTTGGTGTCATATATACCCAGCCGAAAGACATTTACGAAATTCAGTTCCTGCTCGGTCAGTCCGGCAACCTGAATGATACGTTCTCCAAAGCCAAAGTGCAGATCACCGCGGACGGTAAAACCTGGACCGATCTGAATGACACCGTGTATACAACGCCGCAGGAAATCCATCTGAGTGATCTCGATCTGAAGGGCGTGCGAGGAGTCCGTGTTCTTTCTACCGAAGACAAAACCAACACCTGGCTTGGCGTTCGCGACATTCGAATCAATCCGGAGCAGGGGGGGAGCAGTGAGATCGAACTGCCTTCTTCCACCTTCACGCTGGGAGACGGCTGCGCCTACTATCAGCAGAGCACGGCGGATCAGATGACGGATGGCGATACGTCCACCTTCGCCTGGATTTCAACGCCAGGCGATTACGCACCAGTCGGCCCGATCGTAACCCGTACGTTCTCGGAGGCCGTTCAGCTTAACGAAATCGTCTTTGTCAACGGCGGCGCGAAAAACGATAAGCTCACGCATTTCGCTCTGGAATACTCCGAAGACGGTACCACATGGAAAACCGCCGGCGAGTATACCGATCCAAAACCGGAGTCGGCGCAAAGTACCTTCCGTGTAAAACTTCATGGTGCAAGCGTAAAAGCCATTCGCATTAATAACCTGGAAAGCGTCCACAAATGGCTCCAGATTGCCGAATTCAACGTCGTTCCAGGCGACGGTTCGGATTACGATACAGAACATCTGATCACCAATGCGGACAGCACCAGCGCGGTAACTTCGGAAATCGAAAACGGCCGCCAGCTGCTGACCAGCGATGGTCAGAATCTCGTCCTCAAAGCTGGGGAATACGCCGGCGTTGATCTTGGCGAGATTACGAAAATCGCGTCGCTTACGCACGGAGACCTGGGCAGCCTGTCACTGGAAGTTTCCCGCAACGGATACGAATGGGTAAGCGTTGCAGCGGATGCGTCCAGTGCAGAAGATGCCCGCTATGTACGTCTGATCAATACGACGGATGCTTCCGTTTCCGCAGATCTCAGTACGCCGCTTTCGGTAACGGTAACGAAGATCAGCGGTCCGTACCGTCTCTCGGATACGGTCGGCATTACGTCCGCCGGCTGGGCGAGCGAAGATACGCGTGACAATGGAGCGGCGTTTGACGGCGATGTGGATACCACCACCGAATTCGCCACGCTCCCCGCAAAAGGCTCCGAAATTATTTATGACCTCGGTCAGAACCGCTCGATTTCCAAACTGGAAATCGTAAACCAGGACAGCGCCGTCAACTATATCCGCGACGCGAAAATCCAGATTTCCAGCGACCTTGAAAACTGGACGGACGTTATGGAAATCGGTGACGGTGTGGAAAACACGGATGACGCAGACGTAACGGCCAAGGATGCCGATGCCGGCTACATGGCCAGCAGCCGCTATCCGAACAAGGTTACCAAAGTCGGAACGCTCGAAACCGCGCAGGACGCCCGCTATATCCGCATTTATTTCACCGCAGGCAACGCCAGCCGGGCCGTACTGTTCAATGAAATTCTGATCAACGACGGCGAATACAAATCCGTTCCGCATCCAGCCGTAACGGCTGCTGTGGAAGAAGCGCAAAACCACAGCGCGCTCAACATGTTCGACAGCGATCTGTCCACGTCCTACAAACCAGCCTCCAGCCAGGCCGGATCGGTACAGTATGATTTCTCCGACGAGCTCGATGCCAATACGCTGAACATCATTCAGAAAGGCACTTTGAGCAATGCCACCGTTTCGGTTCGCGCGGTCAATACAGACGGCAAGATTGAATGGAAAACTCTTGGTCATCTGGTACGTTCGCTGAACACGATGGGGTCGAACGATATCGATAAGATTCTGTCCGTGAAGATCGAATGGACGGATGGAAACGCGCCGGAAATTTCGGAAATCATCCGCTTCACCAGCGAGAATCCGACCGTGCAGAATCTGGATTATTCCCAGCTTCTTCTGGCCTGGAACAAGGCGACCGCGCAGCAGTCTTCCTTTGTGAACGGATCCGATCTGGAAGAAGCGATCACGCAGGCGCATGAAGTCATCAACGCTGCTTCCGCTTCCCAGAACGAGATTAACGAAGCCGCCAGAGCCCTGAACAGTGCACTGCTGACGATGCGCATTGCACCGGAAGCTGACCGCCTGAACGGTCTGAAGTAAGACGAGTTCTTTCCAGGTCATCAGGATTCATCGTCTTTCTCAACCCATTACGCCGCAGTAAACCGCAGCCATACGCTGCGGCTGCTGCGGTGTTTTTGCGTGCAGTCCAGATCGTTCAAAACTCGTTCGCGCGCTGTAAGCGGCTTGAAAAATGGAAAAAAACGGTCGAAAACCGGCAGGAAAACGTATCAATCCCCGCGTATGGCCGAGGGGATTTTCGGGAATCTATGGTTTTTTTTCGATTTTCGCTAAAATGAAAACACTGATTCCGTCCGCATCCGACAGGCGGAATCTTTGAAAAAATTACGGCTGCTCCCGACGCAAGCGATCGCAGAAAATGCGAAAGCTTCCTTGCGAAAGGCCGGGAAGAAGCCGCAAGAGAAAAGGAAAGTGGAATTACATATGAAACGAGAACAGCTGGGGTCCCGTCTGGGCTTTATCCTGCTGAGCGCCGGATGCGCGATCGGTATTGGAAACGTCTGGAAATTCCCCTACATCGCCGGACAGAACGGCGGTGCAATTTTTATTCTGATTTACCTGTTCTTCCTCGTGGTTTTGGGCATCCCCGTCATGACGATGGAGTTTGCGATGGGACGTGCCGCCCAGAAAAGTCCAGCCAAAATTTATAAGACGCTGGAACCGAAAGGAAGCAAGTGGCACTGGCATACCGGTTTTGCGATTGCGGGCAACTACCTGCTCATGATGTTTTATACGACCGTCGCCGGATGGATGCTGAAGTACTTTGTCGATATGTGTCTGGGCCGGTTTGAAGGTCTGGATGGCGCCGGGATCGGTGCGGCGTTTGATGCCACGCTGGCCAATGCAGGCAGCGAAGTATTTTACATGGGCGTCATTGTCGTCGCCGGTTTTCTGATCTGCATGCTCGGTCTGCAGAAAGGCCTCGAGCGCGTAACGAAAGTGATGATGATTTCGCTGCTCATCTTAATGAGCGTCCTGGCGATCAACTCCCTGTTTCTGGAAGGCGCCAACGCCGGTCTTCGCTACTATCTGCTGCCGGACTGGAACCGCTTCATGGAAATCGGACCGTGGAATGTCATCGTCGCGGCGATGAACCAGGCGTTTTTTACCCTTTCGCTCGGTATTGGTGCCATGGCGATTTTCGGCTCCTACATTAATAAGGATCGTGCCTTGCTCGGCGAATCGATCAACGTCGCCGTTCTGGATACGTTTGTCGCGATTGTTGCCGGCCTGATCATCATTCCAGCCTGCTTCGCCTATTCGGTCGATGTCAATGCCGGTCCGGGTCTGATCTTCGTCACGCTGCCCAACGTCTTTAACGCGATGCCGTTTGGCCGTCTGTGGGGCGCGCTGTTTTTCCTGTTCATGACGTTTGCAGCGTTCTCAACCGTTCTGGCGGTTTTCGAAAACATCCTTTCGAGCTGCATGGACCTGTTTGGCTGGGACCGCAAAAAAGCGTGTCTGGTCAATATGGCGGCAGTCTTCGTACTGTCGCTGCCCTGCGCTTTGGGCTGGTCGCTTCTGTCCGGCGCGGCACCGCTAGGAGCGGGAACGACCATCCTGGATTTTGAAGACTTCCTGGTTTCCAACATTTTGCTGCCTGGCGGATCGCTCATTTTCGTTCTGTTCTGCTGCACCAAGTTTGGCTGGGGCTGGAAAAACTTCCGCAAGGAAGCCAACGAAGGAAAAGGCGCCAAAGTGCCTGAGTGGCTGCACCCTTACTGCAAGTACGTTCTGCCGGTCATCATTCTGGTGATTCTGGTGATCGGTCTGATCTGATCCTTCGCATATGTTCTGAAGCTGCTTTTTTACAAAATCATTTCGCCGACCGCTAACCGTATTGCGGGCGGCGTTTTTGTATGGCCCGAAGCGAGCGGCGCGTATTGCGGGACATAAGAAAACCGCCTGCCGTAAGTTTTAAAACTTTGCTGGCAGGCGGTTTTGCTTCGCCGTTGGGAAAACAGGACTGAGGCGTGCCAGAGGTATGTCTGAGGCATGCGTGTTACCGGGGCTCCGTCTGAGAGACAGGAAATAGCCGGTAAGGCGATCGGATTTATTCGACCGCTTTGAGCGATTCTACCATCTGAATCTTGCGCAGACGGTATTTCATGATCCAGTTGACGAGCAGAGCGAAAAGCATGGTCAGACCGATGGAATAGACATAGGACTGCCAGAAAATCGTGCGGCCAAAGCGGATCGTATCGAGTTCGGCAAGGTTCATAATCAGATCGTGCAGGTAAATGCCCAGCAGCAGACCGACGAGTCCGCCAATGAGGGCAAGGATTATGCTTTCGCGGTTGATGTAGGCGTTGACTTCCTTTTCGGTAAAGCCAAGGACCTTGATGGTCGCAATTTCACGCAGACGTTCGGAAATGTTGACGTTGGAAAGGTTGTAAAGTACCACGAACGCCAGCATCGCCGCCGACAGAACGAGAACGACTACGATCGACTTGATCGAGGAAATCATGTTTTCAAAGTTGTCGATTGTCGCCGAATAGAAGGTGACGGACCGGACGCCCTCGTGCTGGAGAACGCAGCTGCCCAGCTCGCTTTCAAATTCCGGAGACGTATCGTCGTTAAGCAGCAGAATCTGCGCGTCCGGCTCTTCCTGAACATGGAGACGGTCGAACGTCTTTTGCGTTACGTAAAGCATGTGGCCGGTGTACTGTTCGAAAATGCCGGCGATCGGAAGATCTACTTCTTCATCGTCCGCCGTTTTGAAGAGGATCGTATCGCCTTTGGACAGGTGCATTTTCTCGGCCGTCTTGACGGAAACGAGAACGCCGTCGTTTAAAGACAGACGTTCGGAACCGTCCATCGGGATAAACGTCATGAACTCTTCGAAGGCTTCAGGATCTTCGACAATATTGAGCGTGGCGGACACATCCTTATCGTCATAGTGAACGGTAACAGGAAGGGTTTCGAGATTGAACGTATCTTCGATGCCCTTTTCCTTTTTCAGATCGGCGGCCAGCTGCCGTCCGTCTTCTTCTTTGGCATCCACGGCAGCATCAAAGTGGTAAATCGCCTGGAACTGGCGCGGAACGATATCGCTGATGGAGTCGTTCAGACCAAAGCCGGCGACCAGCAGGGCGGAACAGCCCGCGATGCCGATGACGGTCATGAAAAAGCGCTTCTTATAGCGGAAGAGGTTGCGCAATGTGACTTTATGCATGAACGAAAGCTTTGACCAGAACCAGCCGACGCGTTCTAACAAAATCCGCTTGCCGGCCTTTGCGGCTTTTGGCCGCATGAGCTGGGCCGGCACTTCGCGCAGTTCCTTAATAATGGAGAAGAGCGCAGCGAGCAGCACGACGCCGGTAACGCTTAAAGACGCAAAGAGCATCAGACCCGGCTGGAAGCGGAACTGAATGGCTTCCAGGTTGTACATGATGTTCCAGGCGGAGTAGATGATCATCGGGAACACGTACATGCCGACGGCACAGCCGAGAATGCTGCCAAGAACGGAAGCGGATCCCGCGTAGAGCAGGTACTTCGCGGCGATTTGCCGGCGGGAGTAGCCAAGGGCCTTGAGGGTTCCCATTTCGTTGCGCTGCTCATCGACCATGCGCGTCATTGTCGTCATGCAGACGAGCGCGGCGACGAGAAAGAAGAAGACAGGGAAGACGGAGGCGATGCCGTCCATGCGGTCGGCGCAGGCTTCGTAGTCTTTATAGGAATAATGCGAGTTGCGATCGAGCACGATCCATTTGGCTTCGAGATCGTCGAGCTGCTTTTTCGCGTCCGCGATTTTGTCTTCGGCTTCTTTTTTGTTCGTATTGTATTCGGCCAGACCGTCTTCGTATTCTTTCTGACCGCTGGCGTAATCGCTTCTGGCTTTTGCCAGATCGTTTTGGGCCTGATTGAGCTGGGCTACGCCATCGTCATACGTTTTTTGGTTTGCGGCCAGCTGCGTTTCACTCGCAGCCAGCTCATTTTGCTGGGCCGCAAGTTCCTGACGCTGTTTGACTAAGGCGTCGCGCTGTACGATGGCGCTCTGCGCCTGAGCAATTCCGTCATTTAAGGCAGTAAGAGAGGCGTTTGCGGCATCGAGCGATCCGCCAATCGAGGTGAGAATAGAACTTTTCTGCGTGTTCAGCGCAGCTAGAGCGGAAGCTGCGTCGGGCGCGCCGGGCACTGCCTGGGCCAGTACGCCCTGCAGCTGTGCCTGCAGCGCCGCAAGCTGTTCTTTTAAAGCCGGCAGCTGCGTATTTTGGGGATCGGCGCTTTCGAGCGCGGCAATCTGTTGGCTCAGCGTCTGGATACCCTGATCGAGCGATTCGATTCCGGAAATGGCCTGATCGATGGACTGGACGCCCTGAATGGCCTGCGTGAGCGCATCTCGCCTGGCAATCAGATCGCTGGCGGTCGTATCGATGCCCTGCAGCTGAGCCAGCCCGGCATCAATCTGAGCAAGGCCGTCGGCGATCTGCTGCTTTCCGGACTGGAGCGCGCTGCGTCCCTGATCGAGCTGCGTTTTTGAACTGGCCAGAAGCGCTTCGTTATCGGAAATCTGCTTTTCGCCATCCGCAATCTGCAGCGCGGCATCCTCGAGTTTCTTTTTCGCGTCGTCGAGCTTCTTTTTCGCATCGGCGAGCTTGTCCTGGGCTTCCTTTTCCTGGTCGTCAATTTTCTGACGCTGTTCGTCTTTCCAGAGGACGGTTCGGCTGTCGGCGAGCGTTTCGACTTCATCGACGACCGGATCGGTCAGATCGAAGTAGGCGTCGGAATACGTATCCGCTTCTTTGGCCCCGTCGACGGTCAGATCGATTTCCGTAAAGTAGTCGGCCTTGATCGCGGACTGCGGGATAAAGAAATACGTATCGACTGTACCGGAACCGATCGAAGAAGAGCCGTGTACGTAGGACAGGTAGTTTGGAGAATAGGCTTTGCCGGTAATGGTGTAGGTGTCGTATTTGAGATCGTCGCTGACCGGCGTGTCGTTTCCGGAATACAGATGAACCGTATCCCCGATCTCAAAAGACCCGAAAATGTTTCCCGTGGCGCTGTCGCCTTCCACCATGCACTCCCTGTCGTTTTGCGGCAGGCGGCCTTCGACCAGACGCGGCGTATTGATCGTCTGTCCGTCCGTATAGGAGAGGACTTTAACGGTCATTTCCCGGCTGCCTTTGCGGCAGAGATAATCGGCGGAAAACTGACCTTGCGCGTCCTTCACGCCAGGTTCCTTTTTCAGCGCCTCGAGATCCTTGTCGCTTAAGCCGACGGTGGAGTACACCTGTATATCCTGCAGGTTGTAGCGGTCAAAGTAGACGTCGGCCGAATTTTTCATATCCGGCGCGCTGGCTTTGATGCCCGCAAAAAACGAGACGCCCAGAGCGGTGATGGCCAGGATGGACAGGTAGCGCCCCAGGGAATGGCGGATTTCACGGAACAGGTCTTTCCATAGTGCGGGTGTCATCAGTATTCAATCTCCCGTGCGCTCATCGGATGCTCGTTGCGGGTAATGCTTTCGATTTTTCCGGAACGCACTCGAATAATCTTGTCGCCGATCGGTGTCAGCGCCAGATTATGCGTAATGACGACGACTGTCGTCTTTTCCTTTTTACAGATGTTTTGCAGGACTTCGAGAACCTGCTTGCCCGTCTGGTAGTCCAGCGCGCCGGTCGGCTCGTCGCAAAGGAGCAGGCGCGGATTTTTCGCAATCGCGCGGGCGATTGCGACACGCTGCTGTTCCCCGCCGGAAATCTGGGAAGGGAAGTTGTTTTCCCGGTCGAGCAGTCCGACGGATTTCAGCGTTCCGGTAATATCGAGCGGGCTTTTGGAAATCTGGGCCGCCAGTTCGACGTTTTCGCGGACGGTCAGATTCTGAATCAGGTTATAAAACTGGAAGACGAACCCGACGTCATCGCGCCGATAGAGCGTCAGCTGCTTCGAATCAAAATCACTGACGATTTTATCGCCGACGCGAATGGTTCCCGAGCTGACGGTATCCATGCCGCCAAGCAGGTTGAGAATGGTGGATTTTCCAGCCCCGCTGGCGCCGGCGATAATCACAAACTCGCCTTCTTCAATCGAAAAGCTGACGCCGTCCAGGGCATGAATGCATACTTCACCCATCTGATAGTCCTTGCGGACGTCCTTGAATTCAATAAAACTCATCGCAGAACACCTCCTGAAGTCTCTAAATAGGGAAGGTTAGTTATCTTTTATTATGACCTGCTTTTGAGCAGGACTGTGCGAAAACCTTCATTTCCTGCCTCTCTTTTGACCGTTTGGCAGCAATACGAAAAGCCGGGGCCAAAGAGAGGACCAAAGCGGCTGGAAAGCGTTTTTCAGGCCGGATTCTATCCCGAGAGGAAAAATGGAAAAATCCGGACAAAACGATGCAAAGACTGTCGAAAAAGGAAACTGTTGCCGGCCTGTACAGACAGGATGAAACGATCTGATATACTAAGCAATGGCATCTTGCTTTTAAAACCAGATGAAAGAATATTCCAAATTACTTAAATAGATCCTGTTTTCCTGTGTTTCTGCTCCATGTTTTCTGGACGAATGAAATGCGGATGGATTTCTGTGCGGATTTGGTTATGGCGTCTGTCGATCTGTTCTCTCCTTGTATTTTCGGCCTGCCAAAGCCATTTGCACACACAGCTGTCGATCTGTATATTTCAGTCATGTCCGATTAGTGGAAAACGGAGCATGGTCCGCTAAAATGTAGGCGGACCATGAAACGATGGCTCCCGCAAAATGGAGAACAGATCAATTATGAAAGTAAAAGTCATTACGGATTCCGGCAGCGGCTTAACGCAGAAGCAGGCCGAATCCTTAGGAATAGAATTTCTTCCCCTGCAGGTTCTCGTCGACGAGACACAGTATCTCGACGGCGTGGATCTGACCTGCGAAAAGCTGTATGAGCTTCTCGATGAAGGCAAAATGCCCACGACCAGCCAGCCGCCTCTTCTTCTTGAAGAAGAGCTTTTCGAACGGCTGAAAAGCGAAGGCGTAACGGACGTGATTGTCATCAATCTGTCCAACGGCCTCTCTTCAACCAACCAGATCATCCAGGCGACCGCAAAACGCTTCGATATCGTCGTGCATACGCTCGATATTTATACGACCCTCGCCGTGCAGCAGTATCTGGTCATTGCGGCCCAGCAGCTGCTCGAACAGGGCAGGGATCCGGAAGCCATCGTCGACGCGCTGCGCAAGTCAGTCGACGGTTCAGCCGGTTATCTGATGGTCGACAATCTCGACCATCTCGCCGCAGGCGGACGTCTGACGCCGCTTGCTGCCAAACTTGGCGGCATGCTCAAGATTAAGCCGGTCCTGCGCGTTTCCAAAGATACGCAGGGCAAAGTCGACTCCTTTGAAAAAGTCCGCACCTTCCATAAGGCGGTCAGCCGCGGCGTAGAACAGGTAGCCAAGGGTCTTGTGGACGGCGTCGACTACGAACTGTTCGTTCTGAACGGCAACGCGGATGCTTCGGCAGAGGCGGCAAGAGAAATGATGGCGGCGCTGCGTCCTGGAACAAAGGTTCATGTGCTGAACATGTTCCCGGTCATCGCGGCGCACACCGGACTTGGCTCGGTCGGCGTACAGTACATCCCGAAAATTGAAGGAGTGGAATATGATGAAACTCGCATTTGTGACTGACAGCGGAACCGGATTCAGCAGTGAATACTGGAAAAAGCATGGAATTTATTCCGTACCTCTGCAGATTACAGAAGGACAGAACACCTACGACGAGTTTGAAGATATCTCCTATGCCCAGGTCATTGACAACCTTCACCAGCAGAAACTGATGAAGACCTCGCTGCCTTCGCTTGGAAAAATCGAAGATCTCTTTGAACAGCTCAAAAAAGACGGATATGAGGGCGTATTCTGCGTTCCGATCTGCCGCGGACTTTCCGGCACCCTGAATGCCATGGAGTCCGCTGCGCACCAGATGGATCTGGCCTTTTACGGGTTTGACTGCGGAACGACAGCCGTAACCCAGTCCCACTGCATTATCACCGCCAAAACGATGTATGAGCAGGGAAAGAGCATTGAGGAAATCATGGAAAAGCTCGAACAGATTGCGGGAAACTGCGATACGTTCGTTCTTTGCGACGACCTCCAGCACATGCGCCGCGGCGGCCGTCTGACCGCAACAGCAGCCGCTCTTGGCGGACTGCTCAAAATCAAGCCGATCCTTCACGTCAACCGCAAGACTGAAGGCCGCGTTGACGCGGTCGATAAAGTCCGCACGATGTCCCGCGCGCAGGATCGTACGATCAGCCTGCTCAAGGATATGGGCACCAATAAGGACTATGACTTTACCGTCGCTCACGTGGATTCTCTCGAAAGCGCGAAGGCGTTCGCCCGCAAGATCAAGGAAAACTTTGACGGGGCTACGGTTCGCGTAATCGATCTGGTCAGCGCCGTCGGCATTCATACCGGACTCAACTGCCTGGCGGTTCAGGTTTTTGATCCAGCCGGCTATCCGGTCATGGTTTATACCGACGAAGATACGATCCGCATTTAATGCGACTTTCGTACGAAAACGAAATTAAAAATTGGAGAGACAATAAAATGCCGCTGCAGGCGAGGAAAACCTGCGGCGGCATTTCGCGTTTTTCAAAAAGAAAAGACCGAGGAAACTCGGTCTGTGAATTTATTTGCGGGTCAGCAGCGCGGTTCGTACGGTGAAGTTTCCGTATTCGTCGAGCGCGCGAATCTGTACCATGCGCGATCCGGGTTCGTGGATCAGCATGGACGGATTGAGAATATAGAGCTTGCAGCGCGAACAGTCGCTGAGCTTGGTTACAAAACTCTGGGCGTCCACTTCGTCGCTGACGCCGACGGTCAGATTCTGCACTTCGAGTTTCGGCGCAGTCGTATCCACAACCTGAATGTCGACCTGGGACTGGTGCCCGTCGATCGTGCAGGCTCCGGTATAGCTGCCGGCCTTATTGATGTTGAGGTTGGTCGAGCAGACGGGTGTGCTTTCAGTTTCGTAATGAATCTTATCGATCATGTCATACAGCGAATAGTCCGAACCGGCTTCGACGGGGCTTACTTCCTTTTTGAAGGTAATCGCTTCGGAAGCCATGAGCGGGTTGAACAGACTGGAAAAAACAGCCAGTACAGTAATCGCCAGAATGGAGCTGAGTACAAGACGCGGCGTCTGGGACTGCCGCATATGAAGTAAGAAACGACGTTTTTTCTGATAAAATCGACGACGCGCTCTAGCCGAGCGGGCCCGGCGTGCTTGAATCGGATTGAAATACATGATGTTCCTGCCTTGCGCAGCCAATTTCAATAACGGTACCGGTCTGCAAAAGATGCGGGGAAAGACCGGAGAAAATAAAAAAAGACGACCTCTGCGCAAGACACAATACTGTCACTGATTGCGGCTAAAGGCAAGCGCAAAAATGATGAAAACGTAATGAAAATGACACGCTGAAAGCGTGTAAGAAAAGCGTCTGTTTTCATAAAAAAAGAAGGATGCAGAAGCCATTCCTGTTTTGTCTGTTCTGAACTGGAAAAGCGCTTTCTTCCGGATCACAGACGACTGAAAACGCGTGTAAATTCCAAATACCATCTTTGAAAATTGATTGAACAAAACTTGATTTTTCTTTAGATTTCGCAAACCATTCCCTGTCTACAATCAGAAGGAGAGAAAAGCACCGCACGCGCCAAATCCAGACAGAAAAATTGAACGCATTTTTCATGGAATGGAGAAATGGAAGAAAGAAACCGGATCTTTCATTATGGAATAAGGCTTTAGCTCTCAGATTTTGAAAGCTTCAGGAGGATCTTTATTCGAAAGGATGGCCGCCCTTTGAGCGGCATCCTGTGAAGGAACAGAGAAAGGAGCTGTTGAATATGACAGGAAAACGATTTGGTTTGCAAAAGGCTCTGTGCGTGTGCTTAGGCATTCTTGTTTTTTCGGGCTGTACTGATTCTTCATCGAGCACTGCCGGCACGGTGCAGCCTTCTTCTTCCAGCACCGCCATGCAGACCATTTCTTCGAGCTCAGAAGGGGAGCTGTGGGTGATGGAAAATGACACGATCGCATCCAGGCTGCAGTACTGCCGCCCGGGTGAAGGCGGTCATATGATCACCCATGCCGATCTGAATTATGGCTTTGAAGCACCGGCCGACCTGCACTATGTTTCGGAGAATGGAACGATCTCCTTTAAGAAAGACGGAAGCTGGAAAGCGGTAAAACCTGGAGAAGACTGTATTACGCGGCTGCAGGACTGGGATCTGGAAGAAATGAAGGAAAGAGGTCTGGATCCGGATATCGCTCTGCAGCTGCCGAAGACGGATCGGTTCCATGTGTATGTAACGGAAGACTATCCTGTCTATACGCTCCGAAATCCGAAAACGGAAGAATACCGTCTCGTGGATGATCGTGCGGCCTGCACCGCTTTGGTCGATCAGGGATGGGAGCAGGTGGAAGAAATGTTTGTGATGTCAGCCGATTCGGGCACGAAAGTGCGTGCTTTCTACAATCCGGAAGACGGCGATCGGATTTATACGGTCGATTCGGAAGAAGCAGATCGCCTGCTCGAAAAGGGATGGACGGAAGAGGCTTCTCAAATGACTTCCGATACCGAAGAAGGCATTCCTGTGTACTGTCTGACGGCAGAAATCAACGGGAAGTCCCGCCATCTGTATACAACAAAGTACCATGACTGGCGCGCCTATGGAGATTTATGGAAAGTCGATGACGATATTGCCTTTTACGCCGTTCGGACGCCTCTGTATGACGATGGAACGCTTTATTGAGGAAGAATAGTTTCCGCATTCGAAAAAAATGACTTTAGACCGGCCGATCGTACAGATCGAGCCGGTTCTTTTAATCGATCCGGTTCTTTTATGGGAAAAGAGCGGATATCGATGTACAGGCAGGAGAATAGAATCCCGGTGCTTGAGACGGCAGAGCGGACTGGCCGCACGGCATCTGGAATATTTCCCTGAAGACAGTCGGGCAGCCGTATAAAGATTCAGATTGAAAAACAGATCGTCAGACTACCCGGTTTTGAATCTGAAAAAAGGACAGACTTGCGCATTTTCTCCTTTTCTGATAAGGTATTTCGGCAAGTCTATCTTGCTTCCTGTCCTGCCTGATGACAGGACCGACAGACCAGAGGGAGGTGTACATGATGAAAAAGTATGAGGTTATGTACATTGTGAATGCATCGCTCGATGACGAACAGTTCGCAGCTCTTGAAAAAAGACTGTATGCTCCAATCATTGAGAACGGCGGCTCCGTTGACAAAGTGGACAACTGGGGCGTAAAAGATTTTGCCTACGAGATCAATCACATGAAAAAAGGCCACTATGTGGTTATGTACTGCACCGCTAACAACGAAGGAATTGAAGAATTCCAGCGTCTGTGTCGTATCAACAACAGCGTAATTCGTGTCATGGTTATCAAAAAAGAAGAAGAAAAGTAAGAGGTACCGTCTATGATGAACCGCGTTGATTTAATTGGTCGACTGACGAGAGATCTGGAACTTCGCCGGACTCAGTCAGGTAATAACATGCTCAGGTTTACTCTTGCTGTAGAGCGCCGCTATAAACAGCCTGGACAGCCGGAAGCTGACTTCATCAGCTGCACGGCGTTTGGCAAAACAGCGGAGAACATGGCTCGCTTTTTGCATAAAGGCTCGCTGATCAGCGTCGAAGGACGCATTCAGACCGGATCCTACGTTAACCAGCAGGGACAGAAAGTCTACACGACCGATGTCATTGCGGACAACGTACAGTTCCTCGAACCGAGAAACGCTCGAGGCGGATACGTTCAGGATCAGGGCTACGGCTACAATGGCGGTTATTCGGATAATTCCCAGAGCTACGGCGGCTACGGCAGTCAGGACGCTTCGGGAGGCCAGAACTATTCTGGCGGTTATTCGAACCAGAGCTACGGCTATGGTTCGCAGGCATCCAATCCTTACGCGAAGAGCGAAAACACAGGATTTGGAGCTGCTTCTGCTTCACCCGACAATGACACAAGCGGCATCGTCGACGATTCGTCCACCCTGGACATTTCTTCCGACGATCTGCCGTTCTAAACGAATTCAAGAAAGGAGATCCGACACATGGCATTCAAAAAACAGCGCATGGGCCGTAAAAAAGTCTGCTACTTTACAAAAAACAAAATCAAGGAAATTGATTACAAAGATGTTGAACTGCTGAAGCGTTTCATCAACACGAACGGAAAAATCATCCCCAGACGTGTTACTGGAACTCGCGCCCGCTACCAGAGACAGCTTGCTACTGCCATCAAACGCGCACGCCAGATGGCTCTGCTGCCTTACGTTGCAGACTAATTTCGGTTAATTTACCCATACCCATTCAGACAGGCTGGCTTCGGCTCGCCTGTCTTTTTTCAATCCCGCACAAAAGGCCTTTCTGCTGCTGAGAACAGAACGGCCTTTTTCCATGAATGGGGAATGTTCGATTTTCAGAAGGGGAGATCTTCGCTTTCGAGCGTCTGCAGCTCCTTGCTGGAGAGCTGAAGAAGATCCGGATTTCTGACGAGCCGTACGGCCTGTCGGGAGATGGCTTTTTCCAGCATCGTCCGTACATCCCGCGCGTTCGCAAAGCCTTTGGGGGCCGGACGGGTCAGCTGCTGGAAATAGGCGCCTGCTTTCTTTGCGGCTGCCGGACTCAGTGTGTAATCGAGCGCTCTGGCCATGTGTTCGAATATGGAAAACAGCTGGTCAGGCAGAAAGTCTTCAAAGTGAATGCACGTCGTAAAGCGGGAGCGCAGCCCCGGATTGGAGTCGAGAAAGCGGTCCATTTCCGCCGGATAGCCCGCTGCTATAACGACAAGATCGTCGCGGTGATTTTCCATCTCGCGCAAAAGAACTTCGATGGCTTCGTGTCCAAAGTCGCGTTCGGACGAGCGGGCAAGCGCATACGCCTCATCGATAAAGAGAACGCCGCCGATGGCTTTATCGATGACCTTTTTCGTTTTCATCGCCGTAGAGCCGATGTATTCGCCGACCAGATCGCCGCGCGTGCATTCCACAAAGGTTCCGCGCGAAAGAAAGCCGAGATCCTTGTAAATGCGGGCGACAATCCGGGCGGTAGTCGTTTTGCCGGTGCCGGGGTTGCCGGAGAAGATCAGATGGCGGGCGGCCGGTGCGCTTTTCAGCCCGCGCGATTGACGCAGCCGGCTGATCTGGAGCAGGTCGCAAAGCGTATGGATTTCGTTTTTCGCTTCTTCCAGACCGGTCAGCGCATCCAGCTGTCGTAAATCTTCCTGCAGTGCACTGGAGGAAAGCGAAGAATCGTCCGGCGAGGACTTTGTTTCTTTTTTGCCGGTTGCAGACTCGTCTTCGCGTTGGTCTTCTTTGTTTCCAGCGGGCGCCTGTGAGACCTCTGCGAATTGTTTGGCAGACAAATTCGACATAGATGCATCCGAAGAATCCAAATCGGTTCGACCTGGATCGAAAAGCGTATCGATCTGATCGTGAATGGCGTGAAGCAGATCCTGATTGGCATTGGGGAAGTCTGGATCAGCAATCTGAAAGAAATGGTCCGCAAACTGAAAATCCTCATCGAGTGAAACAGAATCGTCGAAAACATTTGTATTCAGCACAGTCGGATTCTCATGAATCCATGCGCTCTCCGGCCGGCTTTCTCTGGGAAAGAAGGCGATGAATTTCTGAACGGCGCTTTCGGAGCGGGTCCGGTTCCAGACGCCCATCATAAGCGTATATCCCAGTTTTCGGCGCATGTCCCAGCCAGTCAGCTCATGCAGGAAATCGCACGTTCCTAAAGCGGTCAGCAGATTCTGGCGCAAAGAAGATTCAACAGTCATGCCCTCATTATAAAAGCGAAGAAAGGAAAACCGTCCCTTATGCCTGTCTTCAAGGTATGTCTTCACTGCCAGTCTTCACCGTATGTCAGTGAGGCGTATCGTCTCTGCCTGTCTTTCCCGCATTTCTTCTTTCCATATCTCCACTGCGGTATTTTCGCTGCCGGTATTTCCTGCCGCCTTATGCGGGCATACAGACCGGCGGATCCAAAACGTGTCTCGCCTGCAGCTGCCGCACTTTGGGCAATCCGAATGACTTTTCACTCGATTTGTGGCCTTGTCTGTCAAAATATTTGGCTGGGCAAATCAAAATGAAATACTGCGAGGCTTCGTACAATAGGGATAGAAAGACTTCGCAAGGAAGCATTGAGGTGATTTTATGTTATTTGGAATTCTGGCCCCTTATTCGTATGGACTCGACTTCAACATCGGTCTTACGGCCTGGCTGGGCATTGCCTGCATCATTCTGGAGGTCGTCGGCCTCTGGAAAATGTTTGAAAAGGCGAACGTGGCTGGCTGGAAAGCGCTGATTCCGGTTTACAATCTGTATCTGCTTTACAAGATCAGCTGGCAGACGAAGATGTTCTGGTTTGGCCTGGGAACGGAACTGTTCGCTGGTATTTTCTACTATCTGGCGGTTGGAACGTTCAATTCCGCATTCCTGTATTTCGCCTATGGCCTTTCGATTGTAGCGGCCATTATTCAGGCCTGCCTCTGCTACAACGTTTCGCTGGCGTACGGCCATGGCATCGGCTATTTTCTGGGCATCTATCTGCTGGATTTCCTGTTCTATCCGATCATCGGCTTCGGTTCGAGCCGCTACATTGGAAACCGCTACGAAGGCTATACAAGCGGCAGCCGCTCGTAATCGAAATTGTTTTTCAATTTATTTCAAATGGAAGGCCGTCTGAACAGAGGGTCTTTTTGTATGGACGAGGGCAAAGATCAGTAAAAAGAAAATGGCAAACACACCGCAGACTTACCGCAAGTGCGCCGGGAAATACGGCCGGCAAGTATGTGATTTTGTCAGAAATATGGAGCGCACAGCCAAATCAGCCTAAGATATACGTGTATATGAAAATTCAGTCTATTGTCCGGGCCGGAATGCTCACCGCGGTTTTTGGCGTCTTTCTGTTTCTGAACACGCTTGGCGGACTGTGGGTCGAATCGCTCTTTCCGTATTTTTTCGGACTGCCGATTCTGCTGTGCTGTCTGATCTGCGATCGGGATTCCAAAGTACCGCTCTGCGCGTTTCTGGCCATGTTTCTACTTATGTTCATGCTCTCCGGCATCACGACCTGGCTGGTCGCCGGATCAATGCTGGTATGCGGGTATGTGTTTGGCCGCGGCGCCATACGCCAGAAAAATCTTTTTGTTCTCTGTCTGGCGACCATGCTCATTCTGTTTGTGACGGATCTGCTTTCTATGACCGTCTTTGCCGCAGTCTTTGGTTTTGACGTTAAGGAAGAACTGTCCGTCATGGGACCGTTTTTGTGGATGGTCTCGCCGATGATGATTCTGATCCTGCTGGCGTTTATTGAAAGTCTGCTGGAAACGCTGGTGGCGGCGCTGGGCTGCGTCGTTCTCTGCCAGCGGGTTCTGCACCGGCCGGTGCCGTTCAAGCTGCCGGAAAACTGGGACGTTTCTCCGTGGTGTTTCTGGCTGCTGCTCGTTTTATGGGGCGTATGGGAAATTCTGGTTTACCAGAACAATCCGGCGCTCACGGTATGGCGCGATCTGGCGCTCGGTCTTCTGATTCTTGATTTTTTACTGATGGTCTGGCAGGGCTATCTGCTGCAGTTTCGAAAAGCCAGAACGGCGATGGACGAACTGCGTGACGATCCCTCCGTACAAAACCATCCGTCGAAACTGAAAAAGAAAAGAAAAGCCATTCAGAACCGCCTGTTCTGGATGACCTTCCTTTCGCTGATGCCTCTGCTCAATGTGTATACGGCATTGACAGGGATGTATAATTTAGTCTTACGTACCTTTGCCAGAAAGAAAGGTTCGTAAGTCCTGCACGCAACCGCCCGCTAAAGTAAGATTCGATCCGTTTGTTTTGAAAAAGACGCTCTTTGTTCGAAAAACGATCGATCCGTGTGCGGCAAGAGAAGCTGCTGGCTTCTTGAAACCTGCAGGAGGTATGGAAAGACAAAGGAGCACATCATGAAAGAATACGGGAAATGGCTGTTTGCTTTCTATTTCCTGCTTGCGCTTGGCGGTGTCATGACTGTCTACGAGGCGATTGCGGGAGAATGGATCATGTTCGCCCTGCTTCTGCTGCTGGATGCGGGATTTCTGTTTCTGATTACCGCGTTCTGGCTGCAGTTAAGAAGGAAGGGCATCCAGTCCGATGCCAAGATCAGCCGCATTCTGGGGCGCGACGCCAAAGAGGCGCTCTCCATTGGCGAAGTCGGCATCATCACCTACAACGAAGAATACGAAGCCACCTGGGTTTCGGACTATCTGCGCCCCTTTTTCCCGAATCTGGTCAATCACAAGCTCACCGTGGTGATTGACGGCATTAAGGACCTGTTTCAGAGCGATATTGATTCGGTCGTCTGCATGTATAACGGCAACACGTTCGAATTCATTCATAAGGAAGACAGTTCGGTTCTGTTTGCGCGCAACATTTCGGAACTCGAACGCTATAAAAAGATGATTGCGCAAAACAGCATCGTCGTCGGAACGCTGACACTCGACAACTATTCCGAGTATCTGTCCTACGACAACGAAGCGCTGATCAACGACATCAACACGCGCATTCGCACGCCTCTTCTGGCCTGGGCCAAGGAGATGCACATTTTAATGCGCCGTACGCGCTCGGACCGCTATCTGCTCGTTCTGGACTCTGAAATCCTCACGTCCATGCGCAAGAAGAACTTCCCGATTCTTCAGAAAATCAAGGACGCAGCCAACAAGTCCGATCTGTCGATGACCATTTCCGCTGCCTTCGTCAGCGACCAGCCGAGCTTTCTGGAAATCGACCGTCTGCTCAACGAACTGACCGAACTCGTTCAGTCGCGCGGCGGCGACCAGATCGCCATTAAAAAAGGGGAAAATCCGGTCGAATTCATCGGCGGCAATTCCGAAAAATCCACCCAGCGCTCCAAGGCGCGCGTCCGCACTGTCGGCGCCAGCCTGCAGGATGTCATTCGCTCTTCCCAGAAGGTGTTTATTCTGGGTCACGTTAACACCGACTACGACGCCATGGGCGCCGCGCTGGCCGCTTCCAACTGGGTTCGCGCGCTGGGCAAGGATCCGTATATCGTATTAAAGGACGTGCCGCGCGATTCGCAGCTGTCCGATACGATGAACGCCTACTCGAGCACCATTCTCAGCCGGCATCGCTGCATTACCGAAGAGCAGGCACTGGAAATGGCGGACGATAAGAAAGATCTGCTCGTTCTGGTCGACCATTCCAACCCGGCCATTTCATCGGGCAAGGAACTGCTCAAGCGGGATATTCGAAAAGTCATTATTGACCATCACCGCCGCAACGCGGAAGCCAGCCAGGAAAATGTTCTGGTCAGCTACATCGAACCGGAAGCCAGTTCGACTTGCGAGCTTATGACAGAACTGCTGGAATCCTCGACGGTCTCCATTCCAATCTATGAAATGGAAGCGACAATCATGTATCTTGGTATCGTTGTCGACACCAGCCGCTTCAAGCAGCACACGTCCGAGCGGACGTTCCAGGCTGCCGCGACGCTGCGCTCCTGGGGCGCGAACGCCAACCGCGCCGAACAGGCTCTGCAGGTGGATTATTCCGCCTATCGCCGCAAGGCGCAGATGATTGAAAAAGCAAAGCTGTATCGCGATAAATATCTCATTGATATTCTGGATGAGCCGGTCAGCCGGACGATGCTCTCCAAAATTTCCGATGAGCTGCTCAGCTTCAAAGGCTGCAGCGCGGCATTCACCATCGGAATCAACGAAAACAACGGCAGCGTAGCTGTCTCTGCACGCAGCGACGGAAGCGTCAACGTGCAGAAAATTATGGAAAAAATGAACGGCGGCGGCCATTTCACGGCCGCGGCCCTCGAGAGAGAAAACGCAACGGTCGAAGAAGTCGCTGCCCAGCTGCAGGATCTTCTCGATGAAGAGGAGGAGTAGAAATGAAAGTAATTTTGTTAACCGATGTCCGCAAAGTCGGAAAAAAAGATGAAGTCAAGGAAGTTTCGGACGGATACGCCCGCAACTACCTGATCAAGAACGGTCTGGCTGTGGTCTGCTCCAAGGAAAACACCCGTGCCCTGGACGAGCGCATCGCCGCGCGCAAGGAAGAAGACGACCAGAACCGTCAGGAAGCTGAGCGCATCGCCAAAGAGCTGGAAAACATGCAGCTCGAGTTCACCCTCAACACCGGAAAAGGCGGCAACACGTTTGGCCAGATTTCGTCCAAGCAGATCGCCCATGCCCTTTCGGAAAAAGGCATTGTCGTCGACAAGCGCAAAATCATGATGGAAACGCCGGTAGATTCCTTAGGCACCACGAACGTGAAAGTGGATCTGTACAAAGGAAAAATCATCGGAACCATTCACGTCCATGTCAGCGCGAAAGGAGCTTAATCTGTCATGATTCAGGAACTGCCCAATGCGAGCCGCATGGAGCAGGCCTTGCTCGGTGCCGTACTGATCGACCCTGAAGTCCTGTCCAAGTGCCGGGACGAGGATCTTACGGCAGCCGAGTTTTTTGTTCCTGCTCACCAGCAGATTTATTCCGCCATGCTGGCGCTCGCGTCCGCCGGCCGTCAGGTTGATTTTGAAAATATTGTGCTCCGCCTGCAGGAAAACGAAGAACTCGAAAGCAGCGGCGGCATGGACTATATTTCCGAACTCGTCGACGGTGCTGTCTCCGGCGCGGTCGCGGGCCGCTATATTGAGACCATTCAGGCCAAGGCGCAGCTGCGCCGCCTGATCAGTACTGCGGATCGGATCTCGGAAGAAGCTTCGGGATCTTCGCTCGAACTCGATTCCATTCTCGATGACGCCGAACGGTCCATCATGGACGTCACCCGGCGCCGTCGCGGTTCGGACTTTCGTTCTTCGGCGGAAATCTGCGAAGAAGTAAAAAATGAAATTTCCATTTTGCGCGAACAGAGCGGCATCAGCGGCATCCGGACCGGGTATACCGATCTCGACCGGATGACCAACGGTCTGCACCGCGGTGATCTGATTATTCTCGCCGCCCGACCGGCGATGGGTAAGTCGGCGTTCGCGCTCAATGTCGCCAACCAGGTTGCCCGACGCAACCCGGGCGCGGTCGCCATTTTCTCGCTGGAAATGCCGGCGGCTTCGCTCATGAAGCGTCTGATTGCCTCGGAATCCAGAATCGATGGCGGCAAGCTCACCAGCGGCAAGCTCGACGACGGCGAAATGAACGGCCTTTCTGATGCGTGCGCTCAGCTGTCAGACCGGGAACTGTTTATCGACGATACGTCGATGGTCAAAGTCAGCCAGATTTTCTCGAAATGCCGCAAGCTGAAAAACCAGGCCGGTTCGCTCTCTCTGATCGTCATCGACTACCTGCAGCTGATCAGCGGAAGCGGCCGTACCGACTCGCGTCAGCAGGAAGTTTCGGACATTTCGCGAAACCTTAAAATTCTCGCCAAGGAAATGGACTGCCCGGTTATCGCGCTTTCCCAGCTGTCCCGAAAAGTCGAAGAGCGTACCAACCATGAACCGCAGCTTTCCGACTTGCGTGAATCTGGATCGATCGAGCAGGACGCGGACATCGTCATGTTCATTTACCGTGAGCAGTACTACAATTCGGATCCAGATCAGCAGACGGAAACCGAAGTTGTCGATCTTTCCCTGAAAAAGCATCGAAACGGTGAAACCGGTAAAGTTCAGCTCGTGTTCGAAAAGTCGTATTCGCTGTTTTCTTCTCTGGCGCATGACGGAGTGCCTGGCTATGCGGGTTGATCTGCTCTGCTCGGGATCGAAAGGCAACGCCTGTCTGGTCCGGCATAACAATACGAAGATTCTGATCGACTGCGGACCTCCGTCCTGGCGCTATCTCAAAAACGCCATGGATGATGCAGGGGTAAGTCCGGACGATCTGGATGCCCTGCTCATTACCCACAGCCACAGCGACCATATCCGGCAGCTTTCGCATTTTACCGGCCTGCCGGTATACGCCTGCTGCGCCCTTCATCCCAAAAACTATAAAAAGCAGCCGGTGACTCTCGATCTGCGTCAGGTTCTGCCGCCTGTCCGCTTTCAGGTAGGGGACCTGAAAATTCTCGCCTTGCCAACCTCGCACGATTCGGGTCCGTCGATGGGGTTTGTCATTAAGTCCGAACACGAAAAGCTCGTATACATGACCGATACCGGCTACGTGCCTGAAGCGCTGTTTGGCGATCTTTCGGATGCGGACTACTACATTTTTGAAAGCAATCACGATCTGGAAAAGCTCAACCAGACCGACCGGCCGTTCGCTCTGAAAATGCGCATCGCCTCCGATACCGGTCATCTGTGCAATCAGGACAGCGCCCGCATTCTCTGCAGCTGCATGACCCGGCGCACCCGCCATATCGTTCTGGCTCATCTTTCCGAAGAAGCCAATACGCCCGAACTGGCGCTAGGCGCTCTGTTTGAACGGCTCGAGTATGCGCACGTTCATCACGATCAGCTTGTGATTGAAGCTGCAAAGCAGTTTGAACCGCTCCATTTTGGCGAGATCCGGGAAGATGATGAGGCGGCTGACGAAACGGCGGCTGCGTATTCGGCGGATTTGTCGGATTTGTCGGATTTGTCGGATTTGTCGGATTTGACAGACCCGGCAGACAAAGCGAAAAACACGGACAGTACGTCTTTTCCGGATCGAAAAGAGGATGCTTCGCCTGCGGCTTTGCCTGCGCCTCAAAAAGCTGCTTCCAAACGCTCACGTTCCAAAGCCGCTTTGGCGGGTCATGGCGAATCGTCACATGCTGCCTGAAACGAAATCGCATGCTTTCTTTTCCAACAGGAAATCGTCTCATTTTCGTTCATAAAGCTGCTTGTCTAAAGCGGCTTGCCGTTTTGCGGCAGTCTCTGGTTTTCCAGAAGGCTGCCGCTTTTCTTATAGCCGGACTTTGTTCGCCAATGCCCGTATCTTTGTCCGCCCCGGCTTTTCCGGCCTGTTCTTTCCTGCTTTGTCTTTTCCCGTTTTGTCTTTTTCCGATTTGTCTGGACGGAAGGAAGCCGGGCGGATTTTGTCGGGCTTTCGCCTGGAAACCGGAGATGGCGAGCGCTTTTGCCCCGCGCTGGTCTGCCTCTGGGCAAAAATCGGAAACTGGCCAGTGCGCCGCAATCGCTCCAGAAAAGTTCAAAACGATTTAAGTACAGGCAAACTGGCAATAATCATAATGGATTCGTATTAAAAATATCCGTATCGGAGATGGAAGAATTTCACTCTGCTTACCCTGAGCTATCTCCGGGGAATTGAGCGGGTTTTGGTATAATGTCTTCGATAAAGGAAGGTGATTCACTTTGCTTACTGTTTTTGATCATCCGCTGATCAAGCACAAGCTTTCGATCATGCGTGATAAAAACACAAGTACAAAAGACTTCAGAGATAACCTTGATGAAATCGGATCGCTGATGGTCTATGAAATGACCCGCGATCTTCCTCTTCACGACGCAGAAATCGAAACGCCGATTACGACCATGACCGGTCACAAGCTGGCCAAGGATGTCGTTGTCGTGCCGATTCTGCGTGCGGGACTTGGAATGACTCAGGGCATTCTCGATCTGATTCCAACGGCCAAAGTGGCCCACATCGGTCTGTTCCGTGACGAAAAGACGCTGGAACCGCATGTTTACTTTGAAAAGTACCCCAAGAACATGCCGGAGGCTGTGACGATCGTTGTTGACCCGATGCTCGCAACCGGCGGAAGCAGCTGTGCCGCGATTGACATGGTCAAGCGGCAGGGCGCGACCAACATCAAGCTGGTGTGCCTGGTCGGTGCGCCGGAAGGTGTAGCCGAGGTGGAAAAGCATCATCCGGATGTGGACATTTATCTGGCCGCTCTCGATGACCATCTCAATGAGAACGGCTATATCGTTCCAGGACTCGGAGATGCGGGAGACCGTATTTTCGGCACGAAGTAGCCTATGAATCCGATGAAATTCGGCGGGTTTCTCCTGGTCAATCTGCTCGTGTGCATCTGGCTCGGGTATCTGATTGATTCCTGGACGAACATGTCCCCTGTCTGGATTATTGTCTTTACGCTGTATGCGATTATCGGCAGCTTCTTAGTTCTGCTGTATCGCAACAAGAAAAAAGACAAGAAGAAATCTTCCGGAAAGGAATAGACGCCATGTCCCCGGATCTTCGGCAGCTTTTCCGCTACAGCGGGAAGGCCACCCTGATTCTTTGTGCCGTCGCGTGCGCAGTCAGTCTTTTCATTGTCCAGGGAAGACAATGGATTTTTTGCGCGTTCGCGATTTTTTATGGAGCATTGTGCGCCATGCTTTCCCTTTACATGATTGCCCTCTCGACCCGGAACCTTTCCGGTGCGGACGCGGGCAAGAAGAGCAAAGGCTATGGCTCGTACATGCTTCGGTATCTGATGTATGCCGTCCTGCTTTTTGCGGGGGCTTTTGCAGGTCTTCCCGTACTCGGGCTGATGGCAGGCATCGCAATCCAGAAAGCCACCCTGGTGCTTTACGCCAGGCGCGGCGGAAAGGAGACTGAATGAGCGAAGTCAGTCAGATTGTTTTTCACTTCGGTTCGTTCAACTTCTCCCTGCACCAGTCCATTCTCGTATGGCTTGTGATCTGCCTGATCGTAGGCATTGTCGCCTGGATCGCAGGAAAGAAAATTGAAAAAGCGGACCCGTCCAAAGCTCCAAAAGGCATCGTTTACTGGTCTGAAGAGCTTTACAACCTGTGTCTGTATGTCATTCAGGGCAACCTGAAAGAAACGACCATCCACTATTTGCCGATGTTCGGCACCCTGATGGTCTGCATGCTGCTGTCCAACCTCACCGGTCTGATCGGATTTCAGAACCCGACCTCCAATGTTTCCTTCAACGCAACGCTCGCGCTGATGTTCTTTCTGATGATTCAGTTTCACGGAATCACCAAGGCTGGCCTCAAGGCCCGCTTAAAAGAACTGACCGAGCCGATGTGGCTGCTTACGCCGCTGAATATCATCGGTGAACTGGCCCTGCCGGTTTCGCTGACGATGCGTCTTTTCGGCAACATTCTGGCCGGAACGATTATTTCGCTTCTGATTTACACGCTGATCAAATCGATCGCCCCATGGGGATATCTTGGCCTGACCATTACGCCGTTCCTTCACATGTACTTTGATGTGTTCTCCGGCGTAATTCAGACGTATATCTTCTTTACGCTGGGCACGTACTTCCTCGGTCAGCAGACCGCTGAACAGGAAGACTGATCCTTTGAGGGCTGTCAGGACTGCACAAACACGGGCAGACATACGACAGTACACATACAGAAAAAGCGCACAGCTTTATGGCTGTGCATGAACCGCCCCGGGATCGCGCTTTCGATCCCCATCCATTTAATTTGAAAAGGAGAATACAGTTTTATGGAATTCAATGCAGATTTCGTAAGAGGAATGGCCTGCCTGGGTGCCGGCATCGCCATGATCGCTGGTCTTGGCCCTGGTATCGGTCAGGGTATTGCCGCTTCCAAAGGTGCGGAAGCCGTAGGCCGCAACCCGGATGCTTCCGGTAAAATCCAGTCCATCATGGTACTGGGTATCGCGCTGGCTGAAACCACAGGTATTTACTCGCTGATCATCGCCATTCTGCTCATCTTCGTGAAGGGCTAGGCCGCTGGTGAGATCCGATGATTGATTTCAATATTGATAACTACCTGCGGATTTCCTGGCAGGATGTTCTGCTGGTATGCATTTCATCACTCATCATCGTTCTCTTCTGCAAACATTTTTTCTGGGATAAGATTCTGGCCTTTATCAACAAGCGTCAGAAACTGATTCAGGACAACATCGACAGTTCCGAGACGCTGAAAAAAGAAGCGCTTCAGGAAAAGGAAGAATACGACCGTCAGCTCGCTGCTGCGGGCAGCCGTGCCAATGAAATCATTGACCAGGCAAGACGCGAAGCGCTGGTGGAAAAGGATTCGATTCTGGATCAGGCACAGAAACAGGCTTCCAACATAGAACGGGCGGCCAAGGAAGACATCGAAAAGGAACGCCTGCGTGCGCAGGGCGAAATGAAAGCCGCTATTACCGATGTCGCCATTGCCGCTGCCGGACAGATCCTGGATTCGGAAATTGATGCCGATAAACAGAAGAAGATTCTGGACGATCTGATTGATGAAGCAGGTGAAGGCAAATGGTAGATACCGCCCTTCCTTATGCTCAGGCTCTGATTTCTCTTGCCCAGGAAAATCATGAGGAAGATGCCGTTTTCCATGACCTTGAGCAGATGGAAACGGTGATGGATGAAAACCCGGAGCTCGAGCCCTGGCTTTCTCATCCTGCAGTCCCCTCTGCCCAGAAAGAAGCTCTGCTTCTGGAGCTCTTTCAGGATGGTACCCATCCCGTATTTGGGGACTTCCTTAAAATTGTCAGCCGTCATTCGATGAGCGGACACTTAAGAAAAATCGCAGAAGATTACCGGGCTTTGCTCGACGAACTGCACAACATTCAGAACGTGTACGTGACGTCGGCCGCAAAGCTGGATGAAAACCAGAAAGAACGGCTGAAAGCCGCTCTCAAAAAGAAGCTTGGCGCGGAAATCCGCCTGAAGTGTTCAGAAGATCCGTCTCTGATCGCGGGCATGATTATCCGTACCCCTGATGCCGTGCTCGATGCGAGCTATCAGGG
The DNA here is from genome assembly GCF_020969955.1 of Allobaculum fili. Lineage (NCBI taxonomy): Bacteria > Bacillati > Bacillota > Erysipelotrichia > Erysipelotrichales > Erysipelotrichaceae > Allobaculum > Allobaculum fili. The sequence goes on from NZ_JAHDSX010000010.1 coordinate 58,006, forward strand.
CAAGCTGGAAAGAATGAAAGAACAGCTTTTGAAAAGCTGAAGCAGGTGATGTGTATGAGTTTAAATCCCTCCGAGATTTCAAAACTGATCAAAGCACAGATCCGGAACGTTGATAAAGAAGTCGAGATGAACGAAAGCGGAACGGTACTGAGTGTCGGCGACGGAATCGCCAATGTCTATGGACTGAAAAACGCGATGATGTCGGAGCTGCTCCTCTTCCCGCATGATGTCTACGGCATGGTCCTCAACCTCGAAGAAGATCAGGTCGGCGTTGTACTGATGAGCGACAACCCGGACATCAAGGAAGGCGATACCGTAAAACGCACCGGTCATATTGTCGAAGTGCCGGTCGGCGACGGCATGCTTGGCCGCGTAGTCAACGCGCTGGGCGAACCGATCGACGGCAAGGGCCCGATCGAAGGCACACGTCTTCGCCCGGTTGAGCGCGTAGCGCCCGGCGTAATGACCCGTAAGAGCGTATCCGTTCCTCTGCAGACCGGTCTGAAAATCATCGACTCGATGATTCCAATCGGCCGCGGTCAGCGTGAGCTGATCATCGGCGACCGTCAGACCGGTAAAACCGCGATCGCGGTCGACACGATCATCAACCAGAAAGATCAGAATGTGCTTTGCATTTATGTCGCAATCGGTCAGAAAGCCAGTACGGTAGCCCAGATTGTCGAAAAGCTGAAACAGCACGGCGCCATGGACTACACGACCGTTGTCGTATCCACGGCTTCCGAAGCGGCGCCTCTGCAGTACATTGCGCCGTATTCCGGCTGCGCCATCGGCGAAGAGTGGATGGAGCAGGGCAAGGACGTACTGATCGTCTACGATGATCTGTCCAAGCACGCGGTAGCGTACCGCGCCATGGCGCTTCTGCTGCGCAGACCGCCAGGACGTGAAGCGTACCCCGGCGACGTCTTCTATCTCCATTCCAGACTGCTCGAACGGGCAGCCCGTCTGAATGAAAAGCACGGCGGCGGATCTCTGACCGCGCTGCCGATCATTGAAACGCAGGCCGGCGATATTGCCGCCTACATTCCGACCAATGTAATTTCCATTACCGACGGTCAGATCTTCTTAAAGACCGACATGTTCAACGCCGGTCTTCGTCCAGCCGTTGACTCGGGTCTTTCCGTATCCCGTGTCGGATCCGCTGCGCAGGTTAAGGCCATGAAGCAGGTATCCGGCTCGCTGAAACTGGAACTGGCTCAGTTTGCGGAAATGGAAGCCTTCTCCAAATTCGGTTCCGACCTCGATGCCGCTACGGCCGAAGTTCTGAACCACGGCAACCGTCTGACGCGTCTGCTCGTTCAGAAGCAGTACTCGCCAATGCCAATGCCGGAAGAAGTCCTTTCTCTGTTCTCGGGCAAATATAAATTCCTTAAGGATATCCCGGTGGATTCCGTTGAAGACTTCGAAGAAAAAATGCTTCTGTTCTTCAAGTCCGAACATCCGGAAATCCTCGAAGAAATCGCCGAGAAAAAAGCTCTGGATGATGATCTGACCAGCCGCATCAAAGCGCTGATGAACGACTTTCTTGCGGACTATAAAGTAAAGGCAGGCCTCTAGTATGGCAGCCAGCAAGCAGGCGATTAAAAGCCGGATTGCTTCGGTTCGCTCAACTAAGAAAATCACCAACGCCATGCAGATGGTCGCCAGTGCCAAGCTCAACAAAACCCGTTCCGCCATGGAGCGCAACCGTGAATACGCCAACGCCCTGCAGGAAATGCTGGCGGTGGTACTCGCCCACGCTGATTCCGGAGCGCCGTATCTGAAGGAAGATAAAAACAAGCCGTCGTTTCTGTTTGTGATCACTTCGGATATGGGCCTCTGCGGCGGCTACAACGCCAACGTACAGCGCCTGTTGACCGAGTGCGTAAAAAACGGCGATCAGATCGTCATGATCGGATCGCACGGCGTCTCGTATGCAAACAGCCGCAATATGGAACTGTTCGGCCGTCTGGTTGACATGAGCGAGGAAGATGCGTATGCAGAACTTGCCCGCTATGCCGATCTGGCGCTGAAAGAATACGACGAGGGAAAAGTCGGTGCCATTCGGGTTCTCTATACCCGCTATGTCAATACGCTGACGTTCGAGCCGGAAGTACTCACCCTGCTTCCCCCGCAGAAACCGGAAAAGTCCGAAGAGGAGTCGAAGGTGCATGCGGAAATGCTCTTTGAGCCTGGCAAGGAAGAAATGCTTGCGCAGCTGATTCCGATGATCGCAAAATCGGTTCTGTATTCCAAATACATGGAAAGCAAGACCAGCGAGCAGGCCAGCCGGCGCATGGCCATGGAAAGCGCGACCGACAACGCGGAAGAACTCGAAGAGAAACTCAACCTCGAGTACAACCGTGTCCGCCAGAGCGCCATCACCCAGGAAATTACAGAAATCGTTGGCGGTGCCAACGCCCTGAAGTAGAAAGGACGCAAATCGCTTATGGATGCGAAAGACGAAACAAAAAATACCGGGGTCGTAACCCAGATTGTCGGCCCTGTAGTCGACATTCGGTTTCCCGACAGCAAGCTTCCGGATCTGCTTACCGCAATCAAGATTCCCAAATCCGACGGGACTTCGCTGACCGTTGAGGTTTCCCAGGGAATTGGCAACGACCTCGTTCGATGCATTGCGATGGGCAGCACCGACGGACTCGTCCGCGGCATGGACGCCATCGATACCGGCAAGCCGATTCAGGCACCGGTCGGTGAGGAAGTGCTTGGACGCATGTTCAACGTGCTCGGAGAACCGATTGATGAACTCGGACCGGTCAATGCCAGACAGACCATGCCGATTCATCGTCCGGCTCCAAAATTTGACGAGCAGTCGACGACATCGGCTGTTCTTGAAACCGGAATTAAGGTTATTGACCTGCTGACTCCGTACGCCCGAGGCGGTAAAATCGGCCTCTTCGGCGGTGCCGGTGTCGGCAAAACCGTACTGATTCAGGAGCTGATTCACAATATCGCTTCGGAACACGGCGGCAAATCCGTCGTTGTCGGCGTAGGGGAGAGAACCCGTGAAGGCAACGACATGTACTACGAAATGAAAGACTCCGGCGTTCTCGATAAAACCGTACTCGTTTACGGTCAGATGAACGAATCCCCAGGCGCCCGTATGCGCGTAGGCCTGACGGGTCTGACCATGGCGGAATACTTCCGTGATGTGGAACATCAGGATGTTCTTCTGTTTATCGATAACATTTTCCGTTTTACCCAGGCGGGATCCGAAGTATCCGCTCTGCTTGGCCGTGTTCCTTCGGCCGTAGGCTATCAGCCGACGCTGGCGACCGAAATGGGTCAGCTGCAGGAGCGTATCACTTCGACGAAGGAAGGATCCATCACTTCGATTCAGGCGGTCTATGTACCGGCCGATGACCTGACGGACCCGGCTCCGGCGACAACCTTCTCCCATCTGGATGCCAAGACGGTACTTGACCGTTCCATCGCGGCGCTGGGTATCTTCCCGGCGGTGGATCCGCTGGAATCGAGTTCGCGTATGCTGGATCCGATCGTAATCGGCGAACGTCACTATAAAGTGGCGCGAGGCGTACAGGAAATTCTGCAGAAATACAATGAACTGCAGGATATCATCGCGATTCTTGGTATGGACGAACTTTCCGAGGAAGACAAGAAGATCGTTAACCGCGCACGCCGCGTTCGTAACTTCCTTTCTCAGCCCTTCCACGTAGCGGAAGTCTTCTCCGGTATCAAGGGAGTCTATGTACCGCTTGAAACCACGATCGACTCCTTTGAAAAACTGCTTTCCGGCAAGTACGATGACCTTCCTGAACAGGCCTTCATGTTTGTCGGCTCCATTGAGGAAGCGGTTGAAAAAGCCAGAAAGATTGAGGAAGAATCCAAGTGATCAAACTGCGTGTAGTCACGCCGAACGGCCGCTATCTGGAAGAAACGGTTTCAAGCATTCACGCCAAAAGCGTGCTGGGCGAATTTACGATTCTGCCCAACCATGTTCCCGTCGTTTTTTCTCTCGTTCCCTGCAAGCTGGTCATTCATGTCGCCTCCGGACAGGAGCAGGTGTACGCCATTTCCGGCGGCATTCTCCAGTTCTACGGCGATGAAGCCAGACTGCTGACGGATGCTATTGAAGGCAAGGCGGAAATCGATATTCCGCGTGCCAAAGCGGCTTTGGAAAGAGCCAGAAAACGCATGGAGAAACAGGGAGATCTCGATCAGATGCGCCGGGCCGAACTGGCCATGCGGCGTGCGATCAACCGTCTGTCGGTTACCGATTCTCTCTAAATCAGAATTCTTTATAGATCAGGAGCTTTTTCTGTTCGCATGCCGGGAAGAAAAAGCTCTTTTTCCGTTTGTCTGCCTGATTCATGGATCCGTTAATCCTCTTCGCCGGACTGGCCGCAGGTCGGCATGGCGAGCCGGATCCGCTGCGCAGCGAAGAAAGAAGCGAAGAAAGAAACGAAGGGGGAAATGAAGGCACAATACATTAGGTGGTGAGGCTCGTAATTAAAAATTCAGGGTACAGCTTAAAGCTAGCTGTACCCTGAATTTTTTTGGACTACGAAAAAATGGGAGCGGCTTGAAAGCTACGGTCCCAAGTTTGTGGAGAATATTGTTCAGGCGGCGCCAGAGATCTTCTGATGGAGAGCATGCGGAGAATGAGCGAGATGAGAATCGTCGCTCACGTCCATGACGAGGTGATCATTGAAGCTGATGAAAGAAATTCGGTTGAAGAAGTCTGCAAGCTGATGAGCGGAGTGCCTGACTGGGCTGAAGGGCTGGTGCTGAATGCGGATGGTATGAGTGCTCGTTCTATAGGAAGGACTAAAACAAGCTCAGGTATGGTTACATGTACCTGAGCTTGTTCATAGGGAGCGAAAAATAAAGAATGAAACAATGTTACACTATTCTTAACAGTTCAAATCAAAAACAAGTGGATGAAGGGAGAGGATACGCTTTGGAAAAACTGATTGAATTCAGACGTTATCCTCTCGATATGATCCTGGATAAGCTGTTGATTGATAAGACGACAGGCAAGCGAATCATCTGGCAACGGATGGCTACAGTGAATATGGAAAGAATTACTGCGATCGTTTTGAAATTACTCCTGGTGCACTGGCCGGAATTAATCCGGTCCTCATTCAGCCAAGAGCATTTAAAGCACTTGAAACGCAGCAGCAACGGACCAAATCGAAGGCAGAAGTGTTCACTCCATCCTGGATCGTCAACAAAATGGTGAATCACCTCGATGAAGAATGGTTCGGAAGTCCTGACGTATTCAATGTTGAAAAAGATCAAACCTGAGAGACAAAAACCGAAAAGATCGATTTCAAAGGTAAGAAGTGGAAAGACTACGTTGACCGATCCGTTCTTGAAATCACCTGTGGCGAAGCACCATTCATCGTTTCCCGATACAACGCCTCAACCGGAGAGATCATTCCTGTTGAAGCGCGAATTGGGATTCTTGATCGAAAGCTGCGGGTTGTGACCGAGAACACAGACAATGAAGAAGACTGGATTAAGTGGGCGACGCGCGCCTATGAAAGTGTGTACGGCTATGAGTACCAGGGCGACAATTTACTCATTGGCCGTATCAACCTGCTCATGACCTTTGTTGACTACTGCCAGAGCATTTGGGACAAAGAAGTCGATAAGGATCTTCTTACTGTAATCACAAACATCATCACTTGGAATTTCTGGCAGATGGACGGCTTGAATGGAACTGTCCCATTGGGTGTTCCGCAGCCGGTCTTTGAGCAGATGACCCTTTTCGATATTGAAGACAAACCAGAAGAAAAAGCTCCACTTTGTAAAGTACGAAAGTGGAGAGCGAAAAAAACGATTCGATACAAAGAGATTGAAAGGAAAGAAGGAATAGATATGAGCCAGAAAAAGTTTGATGTAGTGATCGGCAAAAAGCTATATCAAGATGGTATCGCTAAACAGATTAGGACACCTTTTATATCAAAGGGACGAATAAACCAATCTTTATATTGTTGTTAACAGGGGCCGGTTCTGCAGAAACCTTCTGCGGAATCGGCCAATTTCGTCTTGTGGGCTTTTGTCATACCGGTCAAAATACAAGTGTTGAATTGAATTTAAAAATCAGGACGTGAACGATGAGGAGGCTTGAATTATGACTATGCAGATGAAACAGATCGATAACAAAAATGAACTCCTCAGAGATGACCTGAAAACCACGATCAAAAAAGGCAGCAAAGTTTCAATTGCTGCAGCTTATTTTTCGATTTATGCCTTCAGAGAACTGAAGAAGGAATTAGGCCAGATCGATGAGCTTCGTTTTATTTTCACCTCCCCCACCTTCCTTCCAGATGAAAAAGGAGAGAAAAAAGCCCAAAGAGAATTTTATATTCCCAAATTGAACCGAGAACGAAATCTATATGGAACAGAATATGAGATCAAGCTGCGCAACGAAATGAATCAAAAGGCTATTGCTAAAGAATGCGCCGACTGGATTCAGAAGAAATGCAAGTTCAAATCGATGACCGGAAACGAAACAATGTCCGGAAATATCATTGTTTCTGCTCCCGGAGAAGAAGATCAGGTCTATTTTCCAGTCAATGCATTCTCGACTGCTGACCTGGGCTGTGAACGGGGTAACTATGCGTTCAATATAACCACAAAAGCAGATACTCCATTTTCGACATCTTACCTGCAAAACTTCAATTCAGTCTGGAGCGACGATTCCAGAGTCCAGGATGTAACAGATGAAATCGTCCAGAGCATATCCTCCGCTTATGTCGAGAATTCACCGGAGTTCATCTATTACGTCATCCTGTATAACATCTTTAACGAATTTCTGTCGGACATCTCTGAAGACGTTCTCCCCAATGAAGCCACTGGATTCAAGCAGAGCAAAGTCTGGAATATGCTTTATGACTTTCAGAAGGATGCGGCTCTGGCAATCATCAACAAGCTGGAGAAATATAACGGCTGCATCCTGGCAGACAGTGTCGGTCTGGGAAAAACCTTCACAGCCCTGTCTGTCATCAAGTACTACGAGAATCGCAATAAGAGCGTTCTTGTCCTTTGTCCGAAGAAATTGTCCGCCAACTGGAATACCTATAAAGATAATTACGTAAACAACCCGATTGCGGCTGACCGATTAAACTATGACGTTCTCTATCATACGGATTTAAGCCAATGTCATTAAGTTAAGATTTCTCAGACCACATCAGCGTTAAGCAGTGATGTGGTCTTTTTTCTACTCTTCAAGTCAAATCTCGAATGATTCGAGTTTTTTCACTTTTTTCTAAAAATCTATTGAC
>NZ_JAHDSX010000100.1:0-660 GCF_020969955.1 Allobaculum fili
TTTGGAGAAATCGATACCGAGATCGATTGCAGGGATGATTGATTCCATGAAAAAGCCTCCTTGAATAAAGGAATTATCCCAAGGAGGCGGTCGAGAAAATACCCGTCTTTTATTTGACGCTTACGAAAAAACGACAGGCCAAAAGGCTATGGAGGCAGAAGAAAAATCCAGCCTGAGACAGCCTGAATCAGAAAAAGTTTTCCTTCCTCTTTCTTCTTTGTCCTTTTTCATCTGCCTTTTTCTTCTGCCTTCGGCCTGAACGGCTCAAAGATTCCGTAAGCCTCCTGATCCGCAGCCGCAATTTTCAGTCCGCTGTCTCCATTGACAGGCTATTCGCAGACTGTACCAGATGCTCGTCCGGATTCTCTTTCCTGTTTATCTTGTCTGCACCCGCTTCACTCCTCAAAAATTCCAGCTTCTCAACATCCGATTCCAGCCGTTTTCAAAGCCCGAAAACGGAGCGAAAAACTGCGCGGAAAAAAGCATGAAAAAAAGTGGGATCAAACGCACCTTATTGCTTGCACGATAGCGGGAGCTGCGGTATAAATAGAAGGCTGTTTTTCTTCTCCAGCAAAAAAACGCGAGAGAGAAAAACAGATCGTTCAGCTAATGTGAAAATATTTTAAAAATTCACAAATAATGCTTGCATCGCTTCGATGC
>NZ_JAHDSX010000101.1:0-624 GCF_020969955.1 Allobaculum fili
CCCGCTATAAAGGGCCGCTCCAGAAATTTTCACTCGCTCCTCGTCCAGCGAGGTGTTTTGAGCCTTCGAAACGGCCAAATGTTTCAACTACCAAAAAACGAATTTACACAAAATTTTTGACATACCCATTTTCTCCCAGTGCCATTCGGTTAGACGTTTTAAAGAAAGGCCAAATCATCCATTTGAGATGATTTGGCCTTTCTTGTTGGACGGCTCATTTCGCGGTTTCAAAACTTGTACAAAAGTGATAATTGGCAAATCCGCGAGGCCCTTCGGGCATAATCCAGAGGCGCTTAGAGGGGGTTGTTTTTCCCCCTTTCCCCACTGGAAAGGGCCCGTTGGTCGAAGGAGAGCAGCATCGACGGCCCAGGCAGGATCTGAAATGAACCGTATTGACTCGAATATGATCCGCATTGAGCTGTATCTGACCCGCAACGACACGAATGAGATCCGCATTGACCTGTATTTATCCCGAATTGAGTCGTGCAGAAGTCGAAACGAAGTAAGCGTCAAATAAAAGACGGGTATTTTCTCGACCGCCTCCTTGGGATAATTCCTTTATTCAAGGAGGCTTTTTCATGGAATCAATCATCCCTGCAATCGATCTCGGTATCGATTTCTCCA
>NZ_JAHDSX010000102.1:0-604 GCF_020969955.1 Allobaculum fili
TTGATCAGTTCCCACTCATTATCATTTTTTATTCTTTTGCCTCTTTGCAGGATGTGCATGATTTTTTTATAGCTCATGTCCTCAAGGAGGCCTTTTTCGTCGAACAGGTTCAGAAGTCTGAACGTAATGACGGTCGACAGGAAATCAATGAATTCGCTGCCGATCACTGAGTAGTCATCATGGACTCTGGTTCCATCAAAGCCGAGGGCGTTCATGTAATACCGCATAACGATCTCGATTTGCCAGCGGTAACTATAGGGCTTCCAGGCATCTTCCGGAGCCAGATCGACATCTGATTCAAAGACCACTGTTCCAAATGTACGTTTTTTCTTTTCGTATTCTTCGAAACTGTACTTATCTTTACGATGCTTATCCAGCCAGTCCGTCTCCTCCTGGGCTGCTCTTCTTGGGTCACGGAAACTGTAGAGCCACTTTTCCTTATTGGACAGCTTCACTTTCTTAAACTGAATTGGCTCCATCTGCCCTAGAAAGCCGCAGCAGCCTTCGATCACTCCCTCGAAGTTATACATCTCATGATCGAAGGCAAGCTTGGCATTCCGATGAAGCGGGTTGAAATAATGAAGCTGCGGGCAGTCTTTAAGGA
>NZ_JAHDSX010000103.1:0-598 GCF_020969955.1 Allobaculum fili
TCAAACGCTTATGCGTTTAATGTTTCGTGAATAAATGATTGTTCGAGTACTTTTTGTGATTTTAAGAATCGACGTTGTGTATTTCGAATTTCTTGATCTGTCTGTAAAGTTTTCAAAGAGCCATCTGCTTGTGAGAAACTCAGCGTCTCTCACAAGGCTTGTTTATCATATCATTGCCATTTATCTCTGTCAACACATATTGTGAAATCTTTTTGATATTTAACTTGATGCGTTTTCTTTGATAAATAACAGTGACTTGAAACGTTAAGGAAAATTTCCCTTGACGCCTGATTAGATTACCACTGCTCAAAACCAATTGCAACCACGAACTTTTCAATTTGTGAAATTTCTTTTGGTGAGTGAATTGAAATAGTAAATGCAACCATTGAACCTTTTCTGGCTGCATTTAGTCCTTCAACCACAATCGTTGCGTTTAGTCCTTCCGAGTTGCGCCTGCCCGATCGGCAGTCCGCTTCGTAAGCGTCAAATAAAAGACGGGTATTTTCTCGACCGCCTCCTTGGGATAATTCCTTTATTCAAGGAGGCTTTTTCATGGAATCAATCATCCCTGCAATCGATCTCGGTATCGATTTCTCCA
>NZ_JAHDSX010000104.1:0-586 GCF_020969955.1 Allobaculum fili
AAAGAACAGGCTGTATATGTGGTTCTTGGCTATGACACGGAAGGCTGCAAAGATATCCTTGGCATCTGGATCGGCGAGAGCGAATCCAGGCACTTTTGGATGGAGATCTTTGACGAACTGAAGGCACGAGGCATAGAAGACATTTTTTTCCTGTCCATGGACGGTGTAAGCGGGCTTGAAAGCGGCGCTAAGGCTGTATTTCCGAACGTTACTGTGCAGCGCTGCATTGTTCATATTCTTCGTAACTCGCTTAAATATATTCCAAACAAAGAAAGAGCTGGTTTCTGCAAGGATATCAAGAGAGTCTACGGTGCTTTGAACGCTAAAGAAGCAGAGGGTGCTTTCGATGAATTTAAGGAGAAATGGAGCCAATATCCTGGTTCCGTGAGCGTCTGGGAACGTAACTTTCATCACGTACTCCAGCTGTTTAACCACGGCAGCGCTGTCCGAAAGATAATGTATACAACCAATGCGATTGAGTCGGTTAACTCCAGCCTGCGAAAAGTAACAAAAAAGGGCTCGTTTCCAAATGAGGATTCAGTTTATAAGGCTTTGTATCTACGCATTGTGGAGCTTGAGAAGAAAT
>NZ_JAHDSX010000105.1:0-581 GCF_020969955.1 Allobaculum fili
GCCCGCTATAAAGGGCCGCTCCAGAAATTTTCAATCGCTCATCGTCCAGCGACGTGTTTCGGGCCTTCGAAACGGCCAAATGTTTTTACCACCAAAAACGAATTTACACAAAATTTTTGACATGTCCCAAAGCAGGGCTTTGAAAGTTCCTGCCGAACTTCGGTTCTCGCCTCGTGCGAGTAAGAAGCAACGTGGGATTCGATGTGGTAGAGCTTCCCGAACAGAGACAGGGCTGTGAGCAGAATCTGGAGACCCGGACTTGGTTCGGGTCTCTCTGTTTCGTCCAGCTGGGCTGCCGCTTCTGCGGCCTCTTCGTCGTTCTCCAGTGTGGTCTTTTCCCACTTCAGGACGTCTGCCTGATACTGCGCGAAGTCTGACCGGACTTTGATGGCTTCGAAGATCTTTCTTCTCGCATGGGCCATACAGTTGAGCTTTCTGCAGGGGCCATAGTAGTTGGCATATGCATAAAGCCCGTCTGTCATAAGGGCATGACGAAAAGAACCGCCAAGGAGGGCGATTACGAACTCCTGTTTCTTGTAAGGGAAAAACTTATAGACAGCCATCTGGTTCTCTTCATAGAT
>NZ_JAHDSX010000106.1:0-568 GCF_020969955.1 Allobaculum fili
GCAGGCTTTCCGGAAAGCGCGCGGCCATGCCGGTGCCAGACAGATCCAGATGATCCTTCTCCATCAAAGCCCCAGTATCAGGTTCAACATGAAAAAGATCCGGAGGCTCATGAGGAAGTTCAACCTGGAATGTCCGATACGTAAAGCGAATCCTTACCGCCGTATGGCGAAGGCGCTGCGTACGGACAATGTCAGTGAGAACCTTGTCCGTCGGGAATTCGAAGAGCACGGGCCCAGAACGATCCTGCTGACTGATATTACTTACATCCCTTACCAGGGGAAGTTTGCCTATCTTTCAACGATTCTTGATGCCTGCACCAAACAGGTCCTGGCTTACAGAGTCAGCGACAATCTCAAGGTTGACTTTGTTCTGGAGACAGTAAAGCAGCTGGTGGAGAATCACGGAGACGAGCTGGAAACAGATGTGATTGTGCACTCAGATCAGGGGTGTCACTACACAAGTGTCGGGTTTCGGGAACTGCTCCGTCAGAAGAAACTGCGCCAGTCGATGTCACGCAGAGGAAACTGCTGGGACAACGCTCCTCAGGAAAGCTTCTTCGGCCATATG
>NZ_JAHDSX010000107.1:0-565 GCF_020969955.1 Allobaculum fili
TGCGTCGAAAACGGGTATAGTCCAGATCTCGAGTCCGACAGAACTGTTTCATAGTCAGTTCGGGATGAAGATAGAAATCTTCGAGAAGTGTTTCCCACTTCATAAGGGTTTCGAGTTGCATAAAAAAACCTCCGATTCAGAATAATTTTCCGAGATCGGAGGGGGTGGCGCTAGACGGGTTCTATTTGACGCTTACATCTGTTTCTGAAGGGTTGGTGCAGCTTTAGCTTTACGTGGCATAAGTGGTCTCCTTGTATAAATTTGTCAGGCTCAAGCTGATTGTATCAGTCTGATGCCTTGATGGAATTTACACAAAAGACCTTACTCTCTCCATATTTTTTTACTCCGGTTATAGATATTGAAATTGCTATATAAAAGCAATGCCATTCGGTTAACGGTTTTGTAGATTGCCAAATTATCCATTTGAGATAATTTGTCTTTTTTTGTGGCAGGAAGTTTAGGAAGTTTCAAAACTTGTACAAATGAGATTATTGACAAAAATCGCGGGCCCTTCAGGCCATAATCCAGCGGAGCTTGAAGGGGGTCATTTTTCCCCCTTTCCAAA
>NZ_JAHDSX010000108.1:0-487 GCF_020969955.1 Allobaculum fili
CTTTAACCCAAACAAGGTGTTCTCGCCACCCATCATGGCTCCAGCCTTCCCTTTTGCATCTTTGGAAGCCAGCGTTGCCTTAGAAGACATCAGAATATACTTCGACCCTTTGAGAAGCCTGGCCTGCTCGATTTCACCGCTTGCGATCAGCTCTCTCTGAACATCCTTCCGGACTTCAGAGACCACTTTATCGTTAAAATTCTTAACGATATGAAAATAGTCAAATACGATAGAAATCCATGGGAATCGATCTTGAAATGCTTCCTGAAAATCAGAGTTCATGTCACAGGCAACAGCTTGAACATGACTCATCCATTCAATACCCGCATGATCAATAAAATCGTATACGACCTGTTTCTTCTTGCCTCTGGCAATCCAAAGAACATGGCCGGTTTCCAGATCGATGATATGGGTGGCGTATTTATGGCCGTTATGAAGCTTGAATTCATCGATAGCCAGATATCGACTGCAGGTATCGGGTTTCTTC
>NZ_JAHDSX010000109.1:0-486 GCF_020969955.1 Allobaculum fili
ACAAGCCGAGCAGGGACGAAAGTCGGGATTAGTGATCCGGCGGTGCCGAATGGAAGGGCCGTCGCTCAACGGATAAAAGCTACCCTGGGGATAACAGGCTGATCCCGCCCAAGAGTTCACATCGACGGCGGGGTTTGGCACCTCGATGTCGGCTCATCGCATCCTGGAGCTGGATTCGGTTCCAAGGGTTGGGCTGTCCGCCCATTAAAGCGGTACGCGAGCTGGGTTCAGAACGTCGTGAGACAGTTCGGTCCCTATCTGTTGTGGGCGCAGGAGATCTGAGGGAAGCTGTCCTTAGTACGAGAGGACCGGGATGGACCTGCCAATGGTGCACCGGTTGTTACGCCAGTAGCATAGCCGGGCAGCCAAGCAGGGATCGGATAAGCGCTGAAAGCATCTAAGCGCGAAGCCGAGCCCAAGATAAGATCTGCGGTATATAAGACCCCTTGAAGACGACAAGGCGATAGGCTGGAGATGGAAGCGAAG
>NZ_JAHDSX010000011.1:0-64397 GCF_020969955.1 Allobaculum fili
CCGGATCCGAAGTATGAAGAAAACGATGAAGAATAAAAAATACGCCAAGCGGGATCTCGAAAGGGATCCCGTTTAGCGTATCTAATATTCAGTCTCGCGTATACCCGTCGATTGTTTGACACTTACGAAACGAACCGCTCGCAAATCGTATCGAAATTCGTCGCAGGCCATCGAACCAGTCTGGATTCCATCGCCTGATGGCAGGATGGTCTCCAGGAATTCATAGCGGATCAGGACCATCAGAAAAAGATGACTGCGAAAAACGGTGCCCGTCCGTGAGGAAGAGCACCGTTTTGTTCTGGGATTGTGCGGCCCGAAGGCCTTAGAGTGTTGATTTACGCTTTGTATGCGGAACCAAGGAAGTCAGTTACGTAGTCTTCAACCAGTTTCTGGATTGCTTCAGCACCTGGTTTGAGCAGTTTTCTCGGATCCCATCCTTTGTTGGTGAGGTCTTTGCCTTCTTCGATGTATTTACGTGTAGCGTCCGCAAATACGAGCTGGCATTCAGTGTTGATGTTTACTTTGGAAACGCCGAGGACGATGGCTTCTTTAACCATTTCCTGTGGGATTCCGCTTCCGCCGTGGAGTACGAGAGGTTTGCCCTCAGTTACTTTCTGGATTTCAGCCAGAACGTCGAAGTTCAGGCCAGCCCAGTTTGCAGGATATTTACCGTGGATGTTACCGATGCCGGCAGCCAGGAAATCTACACCCAGATCAGCTACCGCTTTGCATTCTGCAGGATCAGCTACTTCGCCGGAAGAGATAACGCCGTCTTCTTCGCCGCCGATACCGCCGACTTCGCACTCAATGGAGATTCCTTTGGAGTGAGCCAGTTCGATGAGTTCCTTGGATTTTTCGATGTTCTCTTCGATTGGATAGTGGCTTCCGTCGAACATTACAGAAGTGAATCCAGCTTCGATGGCTTTTTTAGCGCCTTCGTAGGATCCGTGGTCGAGATGAATAGCTACAGGTACAGTGATGTTGTAGAATTCCATGATGTTTTTAACCATGTCTACAGCATTTTTGTATCCGCACATGTATTTAGCAGCACCTTCGGAAACGCCGAGGATGACAGGAGACTGTTTTGCTTCACAGCCAAGCAGAATGGCTTTGATCCATTCCATATTGTTGATGTTGAAGGCACCAATAGCGTAATGGCCTTCATGAGCTTTGTTGATCATTTCAGTAGCAGAAACTAACATAACTCAAATCCTCCTTGTGATTAACGTCTTTAGTTTACCGCACTCCAAAATATAATTAAAGACAATTCCCTTTTGGCGAATCGGGCAGAAGGACGAAAATGGCCGAAAACTCATATCGTCCAATTCTTTTCCATCTGTACAGAAGCCAGGCGATCTGTACGGATCACCTGGCTTGATTTGTCCTTAAAAGTATGGGCAGAGAAAGCACATTCCGTATTGCGACACCTGGCTTTTCTTCTGTTCAGCAGCGTTGCAGAACGCTTATAGCGTACCGCCGGTCGGACGGCGCGAACTGCCCATCAGCTGGACGGGTCTGGCCAGCGTATTGACGCGTTCCATCAGGCGTTTGGCCGCAACGAGGGTATACTCGCCGGCGTTGGAAACGGCGTAGCGCTCTTCGAGTTCCTGCGGGGAAATGTTGCTGGCGAAGTACGTTTTTCGCTTCGCGTTCATGCGCTCATCGAGCACCGGGAAGAGAATTTCGTCCCGGGTCCACTGGGTCACGGATTCACTGCCAAAATCATCGAGAAACAGAACGTCCGCAAAGCGCATGCGGCCAAGGATCGTCCGCCGCCACTCTTCGTCGCTGAGGTTGTCCTTGAGTTCGCTCATGAGCAGCGGCACGCGCACAAACACGACTTTCTTTCCGTTCTGCGCATACTGATTGGCCAGCGCCATCATCATCGTGCTCTTGCCCGTTCCCGGCTGCCCGAAAAACAGGCAGCCCATGGGGGCGTTAAAGGAACGCAGCGCCGACGTGTACGCGTTGATATAGTGCTGCGGCTCCCGGTCCATCGTCTCTTCCAGTTTTTCCAGCGTGACCAGATAGTCGTCATCCTGCAGGTGCGAAACCGTAAAGTTCGAACGATGCGCCAGTTTTGCCGTCTTCTGGTTCTGATAGCGGCAGGGACCGTAGTATTCCACAAGCATCCCCTGATCATCCACTTCCATCAGCGCCGACTGTCCAGGCACTTTCATGCGGCAAAACTGCAGGCCCTTGCAGGAGCGGCAAATCTGCGTATTGCGCGCGTAGCGGTCCAGACGGCTCGACTGCGTTTCGAGAATGGAGGGGTCGAGATGATAGCGGCTCAGAAAATTCTGAACATCGCCATTTTGTAAAAGCAAACGGATGCGTTCAGCCCGGGCGGCCTTCTGCTTTTCGTTCAGCTCCACTTCAAGTTTCATTTTCTTCATGGCTTCCTCCTTCGAGCAGCTGGCGGCGCAGATCCTTGGCGGCCTGTACGCTTTCCGCCGTGCTCTTTTCGGTTGGAATCGTATCGTACCAGTCCGGCAGAGCTTTCTTCGGGGCGCCCCGACGGCCTTTGCCTTTGGCCAAACTGGTTCGGCTGTCAAAGTTTTCGAGATACGCTAAAGCGTCTTTTCGCGTATTGATTTTCGCACGCAGCAGGTTATTGGCCATGGTGCGCACGTAGCCAGTCGAAAACGCGCCGGATTTCTGGTTCATGCAGTATTCGGTGAGCGTGTTGATCACTTCAAACGGCATGTGCTTGTCTTCGGCCAGCGAAGTGAGCAGCTTCTTTTCCGAAGGCAGAATATCCACGTTTTCGGGCTGTCTGGCTTTCAGGAAGGATACCGGCGACTGCATAAAGTCATCCGGATCCGTTTCCATAATCTTGCGGCTCTTATTGAGTTCTTCGATCACCGCATCAAAATCGATCCACGTTTTCCGATCCTTGAGATGCCGGCTGATAAAAGGGCGGATATCGAGTTCGCCCATTCCGTACAAAGTCGCCAGATGCGCGATCCGGGCCATATTTTCCCGGCTGCGCAGGCGCTGGGGAAAGACGTTTTGCATACCCTGGAAAAAGACGCCCCAGTCAAAAGGATAAGCATTGATGTCGTGGTAGTCGCTGACTGCCGATTTCAGTTCTTCTTCCTTTTTCTGATTCCAGCTCGTTTCCAGATTTTGTACGGAAACGTTGCCTTCGAGCGGCTTGAACGTGCCTTTGACCTGTCTTGGCGGACGCAGGCGCTCGAGCCGTTCAATGGCTTCCTTTCCCGCCTGTTCAAAAAACACGCGGCTGAAATACGGATCTTCCAGAAACGCGGCCTGATCCTTCGGCGCTTCCACGAGCAGACCGCAAAGCGCATCGTTTTCGACATACTGACGAACGAGCGCACTTTCTTCCAGCTTTTTCAGACTGCTTTCCAGCATCGACGAACTGCATCCGCTTAACGCTTCCAGATCGTCCAGATCGAGCGTGGAAGACAGCTGGCCGGCAATGATCAGAAACTCATAGACCAGCGACGCCTGCGCGCCGAGAATCGGGCGATAGAGCAGCTGCAGATCCGCGAGCCAGTGCTGCGAAAGCGTATAGGGGATGGAAATTTCAATGCTGCGGCTCATTTTATCTCGCCCGCTTTCGCATTCGTTTTCCCCGGATTCGCCGGCTTTGCCAAATTCGGCGCCGAAGCTGGCTGATCCTGCGTAAAGCTGCAAGCCAGGCGAACGCTGTCCGGCAGCAGCGCCTCAATTTGCGCGGCAAGTTCTTCCTTTGTTCCGTCGTTTGGAAGCACATGCGTACTCTGCGCCATTTTCTTTTCGGCTGGAAACTGAAGAGCCAGACGGCGCCGGGCTTCTTCAGCCGGAATATGACGGTATTTTTCCACACGATCGAGAGCCGTCTGGTCGCTGCACGTAATCGTCCAGACTTCGTCGAACAGATTTTGCAGGGAACATTCGAAAAGCAGAGGCACTTCCGCTGCGCAAAGCGAAGTCTGTGCATCAATCCACTGTTTCAGCTCTTCGATAATGAGCGGATGCAAAATGGCTTCCATTTTCTTTCGCTGCCCGGGATGGTCAAACATCTGATCGGCCATTGCCTTGCGATCGACATTTCCCTCTTCATCCGTGCAAAGAAGCCCTGCATCGTTCAGGGCGGCATAGCCGGCCTGATCTTTCTCAAGCAGTCTGGCGTTGATCTGATCGCAGTCAGTTACAGGAATCCAGGCAGAGAGAATTTCCTTGGCCATGCTTTTTCCGGATCCCATCGTTCCGGTAATTCCGATTACTTTTCTTTCTGACATGTTGGACAGTACCAGGTGCTGCGCTGGCCGACGCGCGTATGCACAATCGGCGTATCGCAAAGGGCGCAGTCACCTTCCTTTCCGTGAACCATCAGACTATCCTGATAGCTTCCTGCATGGTTTTTCCCATAGGAAAAGCTTCGAATGGTCGTTCCGCCCGCTTCGATGGACGAGCTTAAAATGCGGCGCGTCGCATCGATAATCGCCTGCCAGTCTTCTTTGGACAGGTGACTTGTGACGCTGAACGGCGAAATCCGGCTTTCAAACAGGATTTCATCCGCGTAAATGTTGCCGATGCCCGCGATGACGGACTGATCCAGCAAAACGGATTTGATGGGCGCTTTCCGTTTGCGGGTCATTTCCAGCAGCTCTTCGGCATTCAGATCGGGATCGAGCGCGTCTTTGCCCACCCCGACTAAAACCGGCAGATCCTTCCAGTTTTCCGGCCGGTCATACACGTACATACGGCCAAACTTGCGGGTATCCCGATAGCACAGCACCCGCCCGTCCTGCAAAAGGAACTGCGCGTGAATGTGCTTAGCCTCCTTTTCGTCGAGGTCATCGACGTCTTTTGGCGACGGATAAATCTGAAACTTGCCTTCCATGCGCAGATGGCTGACCAGATCCAGATTGTCGAGTTCAAAGACGAGATACTTGCCCAGCCTGTGAAAGCCGCGAAAGCGCTGACCGGCCAGCCGGCTTTCAAACTGTTCGACCGGCAGATTGGCGGCCAGTTTCGGATGCGTGACTTTGACGCGCTCGATCTGGCTGCCTTTTAATTCTTCTTCGAGGTACTGCAGAACGTTCTGCACTTCTGGTGCTTCCGGCATTATTTGGCCTCGTACCAGCTGCGGCCGGTGCTGACGCTCGCTTCGAGCGGAACGCGCAGTTCCATCGCGTGATCCATGACTTCCGGAATCAGATGTTCCATCAGCTCTTTTTCCTCATCAGGAACGAGGAAAATGAGTTCGTCATGAATCTGAAGAAGCATCTGCGACTTCAGATTTCGTTTCTGGATTTCTTCATTCATGTGCAGCATGGCGATCTTGATCAGATCGGCAGCCGATCCCTGAATCGGCGCGTTCATGGCGGCGCGCTTTCCAAATTCACGGGTCATGAAGTTCTTATCGAGAATTTCCGGAATTTCGCGGCGGCGATGCAGGAGCGTTTCCACATAGCCGTGCTCTTCGCAAAACGCAATCAGGCCGTCCATGAACCGGTGGATATTCGGGTAGTTGGCAAAGTAGGCCTTAATGAAGTTTTTCGCCTGAAGACGCGAAATTTTCAGCTCCTGCGAAAGGCCGAATTCCGTCTGGCCGTAAATGATGGCGAAGTTGACGGTCTTGGCGATGCGGCGCTGGTCTTCCGTAACGTCTTCCGGCTTTTCATCGAAAATGACGGAAGCGGTCCGCTTATGAATATCGATGCCTTCTTCAAACGCCTGAATCATGTATTCTTCGTTGGCCATATGCGCCAGCATCCGCAGTTCAACCTGCGAATAGTCTGCGGAAATGAGCCAGTGGCCAGATGGCGCGACGAACGCCTTGCGGATTTCCTTGCCTTCCTCATTGCGAATGGAAATGTTCTGCAGGTTCGGGCTGGAGGAAGACAGACGGCCGGTCTGCGTCATTGTCTGGTTGAACGTCGTAAAGATCTTGCCGTCGATAATGTTTTTGGTCAGACCGTCCACGTACGTGCTGACGATTTTGGCGTATTTGCGGTATTCGAGCACTTCATCCACGATCGGATGGAGCGGACGCATTTTTTCAAGAACTTCAGCTGCGGTGGACCGCTTGGTTCCGCCGCCTTTTAATTTCAGCTCATCAAAGAGAACGGTACCGAGCTGCTTGGGCGATGTGATCTTGAATTCATGGCCGGCGTATTTATAAATGCGCGCAGCGATTTCGTCCATGCGCTTTTCGTATTCTTCGCCGATCTGCGCCAGAATCGAAGCGTCGCAGTCAATGCCGCGGCATTCCATTTCAAACAGAACGCGTGCCAGCGGAAACTCGATGTCCTGATACAGCTTCATCTGGTTTTCTTCTTCAAGTTCCCTGAAAATGCCGTCGTGCTGCTGCTTCATGCCAAGCAGCCACGCGCCAAAGACGGGCACCGCCCGTTCGGCGGTAAAGCCGCCTTTGGTTTTCTTTTCCAGATCTTTCAGAGGCATAGGCAGAATGATGCCGCTTGCCTGAATGAGGCTTTCGGTATTGATCGCCTGCGAGTGCAGCAGGAACGACGCCAGATGCACATCCTGCGCAAAGTCAGGAAGCGAGAAACCATACCGGTCGAGCAGATGCCAGAATTCCTTGACGTCCCACGTAATGAGGGTGGAATCGTGTTCGAGCAGCGAGCGGAACGCGGCGTCTTCTTTTGCCTTTTCCAAAGGAAGGTAATGAATGGTATTGTCCACGAGATAGACGAAGCCAAAAAGCGTCTGTGTCTTAAACGGGGCAAAATCGGCGACCGGCATCAAATAGAGCGATGCATTTTCCTGCCCGGCAAACTGTTCGTCGGTAATAATTTCGAGTTTTTTCTGGACGCCCGAAGCAGCTTTCATGCGCGAGAGCAGCGACTGCATTTCGTATTTCTGATAGAAATCTTCCGCGCTGTCGGCATCGCCGTTCCAGGCGAGCGACGCCAGATCAAACGGCAGTTTCATCTCCGTAAAGATGGTTGCCATTTCCTTGGAAAGAAACGCCGAATCGCGGCCTTCTTCCAGATATTCGTGACGCTTGCCTTTAATCTCATCGAGATGGTCATACACGCCTTCTACGCTGGCATACTTATGGAGCAGGGTCAGCGCGGTCTTTTCGCCGATGTGGAACACGCCGGGAATGTTATCGGACGGGTCGCCCATCAGCCCTTTCAGATCGATGATCTGTTTCGGTGCGAGTCCATAGCGCTCCCAGACTTTGGCCTTGTCGTAAACGTCAAAGTCATTGAGTCCCTTTTTCATCATGTAGACCGTCGTGGAATCGTCGACGAGCTGCAGAAGGTCCTTATCGCTTGTCAGAATGACGGTATCCATGCCGGCGTTGCCTTTGGCGGCACTGCCGATGATGTCGTCGGCTTCATAGCCTTCTTCTTCATAGCGGGGAATGCCGGCGGCATCGAGATATTCGCGCACGATCGGCATCTGCACTTTCAGTTCTTCATCAAGCTCTTTACGGGTGCCTTTGTAGTCCGGCATCTTTTCATGCCGGAACGTCGGCTTGCCCGCGTCCCAGGCGACCAGAACGGCGTCCGGCTGAACGAGCGAAATGGCTTTGTGAAAAAGCGAAATGAATCCGAAGACCGCATTGGTCGGCACGCCGCCCGACGTGCTCATCGGATTCGAATTAATTGTGGAATAGTAGGTACGAAAGAGAACGGAATTTCCGTCCACCAGAAGCAGTTTTTTCATAGAAACACCTCATATTCGATTTTATCATGATCCGCCCATGACCTTGTTCTCATCCTGTCCGTACAGAACGTATCCGAACAGGATACCTTTCCTCAGGTTTTCTCCGTTTCCAAAGATCGGACCATTATCCGATCTCTTTTCCGATCTCTTTTCCAGTCTCTCCCCTGAAAAAGCAAACCGCCCCCCTGAAAAAACAAACAGAAAAGCCATCCGGCAAAAGGAGAAATTTCCTTAGCCCGATGGCTTTTGCATTTTTCTAATTACAGCTTTTTCCTAATTACAGCTTTCTGGGATGGTTGCGGTTTGGCGTTCTGACTTTCGAGGCCAGCGAAGGCACTTTGTTGCGGGGGACAAAGCGGGACTGAAACAGGGCCCAGCGTACGATAACCAGATCGATGTAAAACACCAGAATGACGGACAGAGACGAAAAAATCAGCGTCAGCAGTTCGAAATGGTAAAACCAGGAAAGCAGGGACACTGAAAGACGTCCGGTGCTTTCCATCAGGAAATACGTAAACAGATCCCCCATAAACAGCAGGAAAATGAGCCAGACTGTTCTTCGTTCGCTCGATTTGAGCCAGACCGGAAAAAGACCGCCAAGCCAGGCCATGATCGGAAAGGAAAACGTGCAGGCCGGAAACGTACCGGTAACGAGTCCGTCGTAACAAAGTCCTGCTAACATCCCGACCAGAATACGGGTCAGCCACGGCTTGTCATGGGTGTACACCATCACGCCGATCAGATAGAAATGCCAGATGACGGAGAGCGACTGAAAGGTAAAGTCGAGGGGCAGCGTATAGGCGAGCATGGAATCGAGCATCCCCAGAATAAAGAAGCCGCCGACAATTGCGTAGGGCTTCTTCATTGTTCCGGCGTTCCTTCCGTAAAGATGCTGACGTAGGTGAAGCCGTTCATGTTGTCGACCGGTTCGACATAAATCGTGGAAACGATCGCGTCGTCATTCACGACCGAAGACGTAACGGTCCCGATCATCAGACCCGCCGCGTATTGGCCGCCTTTCTGGGAGGTAGCCACTTTCTGTCCGGGCAGAACGATGGCTTCGTGATCAAAGAGAAGCACTTCGTAGCGGTTCTGGCTGGCGTCATAGCCGCGCAGAACGCCTTCGACCGTCGTTCCGTCGTCCATCGAAATCTGCACCGTAATGTCGTTGGGCAGTTCGTTTCCGGTCAGCAGGGCCACAACCGATGTCGTATCCTGTACGCTTTCGACCAGGCCGACGACGCCCTGGCTCGATACAACGAGCATGCCCTTTTCGACGCCGCTTGCGCTGCCGGCGGAAACGGTCACGCTCTGATTCCAGGCCTGAACGGGACGGCTGATCACTTCGCAGCTGATCTGCTTCGCGTCTGGCATCGCGTTTTTCAGCTCCAGCAGGCCCTGCAGTTCCAGATTGCGGTTGCGTTCCTGGGCATACAGCGTCTGGTAGGAGCGCTGGTTGGCCAGTTCGTCATTAAGATACGTATTGTCCTGGTACACATGCCAGAGATTGGAAAAATCGCTGACCGCGTTCGCCGCGGAAGTCAGCGGCTTATCAAACAGGCCATAGCGCAAATACGTCCACGCGCTGTAGCCGATATTGGAAATGGAATTCTGACGTACGGAAAGCATCAGGCATCCGAACAGAAAGAAAACAGAAATAAAAAGAATGAGAATTCTCTGCAGTTTGGTAAATCGTCGCATACGTTCGCCCTCCGGATTTGTCTCATTATACCGGATTTTGAAAGCGTACGGCGGCTAAGCCAGATCTGTGTACTCACTTTCCGGCTCGTCGAGCAGACCGTGCGATCGAAAGCTGAAACAGCCGTTTCGCGTGGCGATGACGTGATCGAGCAGACTGATTTTGTGAAGTCTTGCGGCTTCGAGAAGCATCTGTGTACTTTCCAGATCCGCCAGCGAAGGAATCGGATCGCCGGACGGATGATTGTGGACGAGGACGATGGAACTCGCGGACGTCATGAGCGCGTCCCGAAAAATTTCCCGCGGGTGGATCAGCGACTGATCGAGCGTGCCCACAAACAGATCCTTGTGCCGGATGATCCGCCGTTTGACATCGAGATAGAGCACCGCGAAGTGTTCCTGACTTTTGGTTCCGTATTCCGCCTGCAGCCACGTTTCAATATCGTCCAGGCTTCGAATGGAAACGCTCATCGTCCGTGCCTGCAGGGAGCGGGCGTACAGTTCTCTGGCCGCGCAGATCTGGAGCGCCTTGGCCTGACCGATCCCTTCAATTTCCATCAGTTCTTCGGGCGCAATGGAATAGAGACGGCGCAGATTGTCTGTCTTCTGCAAAATGGACTGCGCCAGAGATTCCACCGCGTGCGTTTTCGTCCCGGATCCGAGGACCAGACAAAGCAGATCCTGATTTTCCAGACGCTCAATTCCCTGCAGCATCGCTTTTTCCCGGGGCCGGTCCATCTGTGTTCGTTCTTTCATTTTCATATCCTTTTATACGGACAGAACCGGCTTCGGTACGAACCGGAGCGGATCCGTTGAAAAGCAGCAGGCGGGTCTATTTCCCTTCGTTCCGCTTATCCCTTGTCCGGCTTATCCCGCTCTTGTCTTCCGCTCTGCTCTTCCTCTCGGGTCTGGATCGGGTCTGGGGTTTCTTTTTCCCTTTTGGCCAAAGATGGTGTATCCTCATTCATGCGGCCGGATTTTCCGGTCCGACGAAGGTTTTGCCGGTTCTCGTAAACCGCTTCTTCTTCAGGCGCTTCTCGCGGCGTTGCTGGACGGAATCAAAAAAATTCATTTTTTTGAGATTACAGGGTTGCTCCTTTCCGGGGACCATGCTAATATAGTCAAGCAATCGCACGAAGCAAATAAATAAAACATCCTTGGAGAAGTACTCAAGTGGTTGAAGAGGCGCCCCTGCTAAGGGTGTAGGTCGGGAAACTGGCGCGAGAGTTCAAATCTCTCCTTCTCCGCCATCTTTTGGTCCAATGGCGCAATTGGTTAGCGTACCTCCCTGTCACGGAGGGGGTTGCGGGTTCGAGTCCCGTTTGGACCGCCATTTATGCAGATGTAGTTCAATGGTAGAACACGACCTTGCCATGGTCGATACGGGGGTTCGATTCCCCTCATCTGCTCCATTTCTTTTATTTATTTCAGGTCCAATGGCGCAATTGGTTAGCGTACCTCCCTGTCACGGAGGGGGTTGCGGGTTCGAGTCCCGTTTGGACCGCCACTTATGCAGATGTAGTTCAATGGTAGAACACGACCTTGCCATGGTCGATACGGGGGTTCGATTCCCCTCATCTGCTCCACTTGAATACGCACTCGCGAGAAATCGCGAGTTTTTTTATAGCTTCTCTTTCCCCTTCACACAAAAAAAGCGGTCCTCGTCTGGATGATTTCCTTTCGGAATGATCCGGATCCAGAGGACCGCCTTTATTTTCAATTGGGATCTGGCGAAGAAATGCGGCAGATCTATTTCTGTAAAACGGATTTCTGCCAAGCTAAGTTTCCATTTCTGCGATTTTATGCGGGTTCAGGTGCTGCGTTCGGTTTTACGATTGGGACGCGTTATGACTTTCGATCAGTTTTTGCAGGGCGTCTTTCAGCTCCGCCTTTTCCTCGTCGGTCATTTCCCGCTCCTTGGCATCGTGATCTTCCGTCGTTCCCTGATGGCCGTCTGCGACTTTGCCATTGACGACCGATACGACTAACGGCACGTAAAGCGTCGGTTCGCCTTTGAGGTTGTTTCGAATGTAGTCGGGAAGATACGGTTCAATCCGATCGCGCTGTTCATCGGTGTACAGCCGCTCTTTCTGATCGTCGCGCGTCTGTACGTAGAGCACTTCGATATCGTTCTTTTCGGCTTCTTCTTTCAGAATCGGTACGAGCTCATCGCACCAGGGACAGGCGGGAAAACCGAAGTAGAGAACGCCGGATTTTCCCTCTTCAAAAAACGCGATGGCATCTTCAAAGGAAATCGGCGTAAAATCCGCCACGTCTTTCTTATACGCTTCCGCTTTGGCATCGCTCTGCTCTTCTTTTGTGTCCACTGGGCAGCCGAAGCCTTCCCCTTCACAGGCGGATAGAGCCGAAGACGATGTCGTCGAAGAAGAACTCGATGAAGCGCTCGCATTAGGGGCAGACGTGCATCCGGCTAAAAGCAGGGTTCCGGCCAGCAGGGTGATAAATGTCTTGAAGGGTTTCATTACGCCTCCTTGAGCGAGTGCCGCTTTTTCTCGTAGGCAATTTTGCTGGGCTTATACAGCAGGCGGTTGACCGGCAGATCGAACTCGCCGATGTATTCGTGAATTTCCGGAGCGAAGTTGTCCTTGAAATGGGTCAGTCCATCATCCAGGGAGCCTTCTACGCCGCCCATCGAAAATTCGGTACAGCCTTTATCGAACGCCCACTGGAAGTTTTCCACGTACGTTTTGTACTGCGGCATGAAGCGGCGGAAGCGCTCATCCATGCCCGCATATAACATTTCCGCGCTCTTTCCGTATTTCACGCTCAGAACGCCGGCGATCGGCCGTGCCTTGTCGTCGCCGACCGTTTCGATCAGTTCTTCAATGATCCGGATATCCTTCGCGGCGGATTCTTTCTGCTCTTCCAGGGTAAAACGCTTTTTCTTCTGGTTTTCCGGAAGGGCCGCGATCTGTTCTTCGAGCGCGTCGTAGCGTGCCTGGCATTCCTGACGGATTTTTGCCGGATCGCAAACCGCTAACATGATAATCGCGTCATCGCCGTAATTATCGAGAAGCTTTTTGAAGTACTCCTTATTGCGCAGCGAAACGTGCTTGCGCTCTTCCGTCATTTCGACCATCGCCGCAAAGTCGTCGAGAAGCTCATGTCGACCGCTGACGATCTGCAGGTGACGCTTTTCGGCTTCCTTGATCAGCTTGCGGGTCTTTTTCGGCATCGCCGCCAGCACATCTTCGGGCTTGTCGAGAATGGAGTGAAAACGCGCCTGAATGGCTTCTTCAATTTTCATGGAGTAGCCCTGGAAAATCGCGCCGGCGTTTTCGAGCGGCTGCACGTATTTTTCGTTGCCGTTTCTTGGTCGGGACGTATCGGAAGACGGATACTTTCCGATTTCAATGCCCGGATCCATTTTGATAAACAGCGTTTTATGGCTGCGTCC
The DNA here is from genome assembly GCF_020969955.1 of Allobaculum fili. NCBI lineage: Bacteria > Bacillati > Bacillota > Erysipelotrichia > Erysipelotrichales > Erysipelotrichaceae > Allobaculum > Allobaculum fili. The sequence continues at coordinate 12,773 of NZ_JAHDSX010000011.1, forward strand.
GATTTTTTTCAAACCATCGAAAAACTGTTTAATCACTTCGGGATCGTCGTAGTCGAGAATCGGTCCGCGCGGAATGTACATCATGGTAAAGCCAAACGGCAGCGCCTTGATCAGCACCAGGGCGGTAGCACAAAGCGTGTCGTTTTTATACAGACCGCAGTGCAGATGATCCCAGTTGGATTTCACCGCGGCCCAGTTATAGCTCTGAAGCAGATTGCATAGCGGCGAACTCTGCACGAAGGCATCGTATTCGCTTTTTGCAAGATTCGTTGCAAAACGATAAGTCGTCATAAAGCCTGTGTCCTTTCCTTCCCCATCCTCCGGCTAGAATTCGGATTTCTGCATCTTTAAGACGGGTCTGAACATCTACGGAAAATTACCGGATACAGATCCGGCAGTTTCGGGTTTAAAATGCCTGTCTATTATACAGGCTGAACGTTTCTTCTGGCCCAATTTGGGCCATTCGTCCAGATTGAGCCTGCCCAAAGAAACCGCCACCCCGATCCGGGATGGCGGTTTTCGATCATAAAGCTGGGTGTCTGTTCTACTTCTTTTCGGGAAGCGGAACCAGTTCTTCGGCCCGTTCGCGGTTCTTGATTTCCGGAATACGGGCTTCCAGATAATCCACGAGAAATTTCGCGGTTTCAAACGGACCCATCTTGTCAGAGCGAATGGTCATGTCGTAGTTTCTGGCATCGCCCCATTTGTGTTCGCAATAGCTGTTGTGATACGTTTTGCGCTTGCGGTTATGGCGTTTCATTTTCGCGTACGCTTCTTCGCGGTCCACGTGATGTTCCTTCATGATGCGAGGAATCTTGAACGCTTCATCCGCGGAAATGAACAGCGTGACAAGCGACGGATATTCCGCAAGAACTTCTTCGGCGCAATGGCCGAGGACAATGAAGGATTTTCCTTCCGACGCGATTTTGCGCAGGAAGTCAAACTCCATGGCCGCCAGCGCGTATTCATTGGAGTTGGTCAGTCCTTTTACCGTGCGGCTTGCGAATTTCCAGCGCGGCGATTCATCCCGGTAATACAGGTCTTCGACGTCTTTCTGATGCCGGATGCCAAGATTTTGCAGGATGTTTTTTTCATAGACCGGCAGTCCAAAATAATGGCCAAGCAGATCGGCGATTTCACGGCCGCCGCTTCCAAACTCACGGTCAATGGCCAGGATAATCTGGCCCTCCGTCTGTTTCTGGTCAGTAGTCATAATCAGCCTCCCAAAACGACGTACCGCAGGATAATGACGACTGTAGAAATGGTCAGGACGATAATCGTCGCCGGCACATTATACTTGCAGTATTTCTTCCATCCGATCGGGTAGCCGTTTTTCATTGCCACCGCGGTTCCGACAACGTTGGCGCTCGCGCCGATCGGCGTGGCACTGCCGCCGATATCCGTACCGATGCTCAGTGCCCAGGCCAGGGTGTTGATTGGAATGCCCTGCGCGCTGGCCAGCGTCGTGATGACTGGAATCATCGTAGCCGAGAACGGAATATTGTCGACGAAGGCACTCGCAAATGCCGAAATCCACAAAATAATGACAATGACTAAAATAATATTACCACCCGAGATATCGCTGATGAAGTACGCGATGCGTTCGAGTACGCCCGTCTGTTCCAGACCGCCGACGACCACAAACAGACCGATGAAAAACAGAAGTGTCTTGTAGTCGACCTTTTTGAGAATCTTGCCGGCGTATTTCGCGTTGGCGATCAGCGTAATCAGCGCGATGAACGTACCGATAAACGCGACCGTCAGACCCGTCGAGGAATGCGAAACGAGCAGAACGATGGCAATCAGGAAAATGCCGATCGAAAGAATAAAGGCCGTCTGATTTTTGATGGCTTCCTTTGGCTGCGGCAGCGTTTTCGGATCAATCGTCTGCTTGTCAGCTTCCTTGAATTCTTTACGGAAGCAGAGCCAGAAGAAGAAAATCGTCGCGATCAGCGAAACCCCGGCGATCAGACCGGTATTCGTCAGAAAGTCGCCAAACGTCAGGCCTAAGGACGTACCAATAATAATGTTTGGGGGATCCCCGCACATGGTCGCCGATCCGCCCAGATTGGAGCAGAACACTTCGGCAAGAATCATCGGTACCGGATTGAACTTCAGTACTTTGGCGAGTTCAACCGTTACGGCCGCCAGAAAGAGGATAACCGTAATCGAGTCAATGAACATCGACAGGAACGCCGACATTAACATGAACACCACAAAGATCTTGCTGGCCTTGTAGTGAACCAGTTTTGCCAGCCGCAGGCAGAGCCACTGAAAGAAACCGGCTTCCGCCATGCCTTCGACCATAACCATCATGCCGGCGATAAAAATAATCGTCGACCAGTTGATGCCGCCTGTTCCGCCGCCTTCCCCTGTGGTATGCCAGAATCCCGGAGTGAAAATCGCCCCGAGATTCAGCGTCTGCCAGATGGCATCCCAGGAATGCAGGCAGAGTGCGAACACAAGAACGAGCGTCGCGAGACCGCATCCGAGGGTGATGTAATGGTGAGGCCACTTATCCAGGATTACCAGAAGGAACATGACAAGAAAAATTCCAACCGCAATCCAGGGTGCTAGAACCTCCATAAAAAACCTCCCTGTATCAAAAATTTGAAAAACGTTCGAACCGAATCTGTTCAAACATCATGAACGTTTTGCCGCGCGTTCCCGCGGATCCGGACAGGAAAATCTACAGAACGCCTATAAATCTTCTATCTAGGTAAAGGAATTGTAATCTTTCCGCAAATTAAGGACAGGCGGTTGACCGAGGGAATTTCCGGCAAGCCCTTTCACTTTGAACGTGCTCTTATCACTTGCTGAAATGTACACAGAACTGGTTATTTTCGGCACGAAACAGACCGTTCTTCCCCTCTTCAAACCGAGCGAAGAAAACCTTCAATTTGCACTTTTTATTCAAGTTGTGGCTTCTTGTCAACAAAAAATCCAAACGCCATTTTTTGGTGATTTCATCCGCTTTTGAATCGTCTACAATAGAGCCAAGGAGGTCTTTTATGGCTGAAAACACTTTAAAAAATATTGTGAAAAAGCAGAAGAGCGGCCAGTCGGTCGGCATCTATTCTGCCTGCTCGTCCAACCCCTTCGTTATCGAAGCGGTTCTCGAGAAAGCCCGCGATGACAACGCGGTCTGCCTGATCGAATCCACCGCCAACCAGGTGGACCAGAACGGCGGCTACTCCGGCATGACACCGAAGGATTTCAAGGAATTCGTTCTTGCCAAAGCTGCTGAAATTGGAACCGATCCGAAACTGATCTATCTTGGCGGCGACCATCTCGGCCCGCTGACCGTGCAGAACCTGCCGGAAAAAGAAGCAATGGCTTACGCGCGTCAGCTCGTTCACGACTACGTAAAAGCCGGCTTCACCAAAATCCACATTGATACCAGCATGAAAGTCGCTGACGACGATCCAAACGTTCGTCTGAGCGACGAAACGATCGCACGCCGCGGCGCCGAACTCGCGCAGGTTTGCGAAGAAGCCTACCAGGAACTGAAAAAGGAAAACCCGGATGCGGTTCGTCCGGTTTACATTGTCGGCAGTGAAGTACCGATTCCTGGCGGCGCTACCGGCGACAACTCCGGCATGCAGGTAACGAAAGTCGAAGACTTCAAAAACACCGTCGCTACTTTTGAAAAAGCGTTCAAGGACAAAGGTCTCGATAACACCTGGGCCGATGTTATCGGTGTCGTTGTACAGCCTGGCGTAGAAGAAAAAGATGCCGGCTGCACCGAATACGACCGTGCGAAAGCCAAAGAGCTCATGGCCAGCATCAAGGACTTCGACAACCTCGTATTCGAAGGCCATTCCACTGACTACCAGACCAAGTACAAACTGAGAGAACTCGTTGAAGACGGCGTCGGCATCCTGAAAGTCGGACCGGCTCTGACTTACGCCGCCCGCGAAGCGCTGTTCGCACTGGCCTATATGGAAGAAATGATGTTCCACGGGCGCGAAGACGAAGCCAGCCACTTCATTGACACCCTTGAAAAAGCCATGCTCAAAAACCCGAAAAACTGGGCGAAGCATTATCACGGAAACGAAGACGAACTCTGGTTCAAACGGAAATTCTCCTTCTCCGATCGTTCCCGCTACTACATGCCGGATCCAGACGTTCAGGCAGCCATGAAGAAACTGTTCGCCAACCTCGAAAAGGAAGGCGTAAACCTGGCCGTTCTCTCCCAGTTCATGCCGATCCAGTACACCAAGGTACGCGAAGGCAAACTCGAAGCGAAACCAGAAGAACTGATCAAGGACCGCGTAAAGAACACGATCGACGAATACCTCTACGCCTCCCATCAGGACGAACTCTAAGTTTTATCCATTCAAAGACTGGCCCATTGAAATCCCAGATCGCCAGTCTGAACACACTCACTTGCCGGAGATGTCGCACGATGTCTCCGGCTTTTTTTGCGCTTTGGAGCGCGTGTCTTTTCTATTTCGTTTTACCGACAAAGATTCAGTTCGGTTTGTCCTTTTCAGGCAGCTGTACGCAGAGTCATTTTCAATCGTAGACTCGCCTCCTTCGTTAAAAGCGCCGGGATTGCTTACAGCGCTCTTTCGACATCCAGACAGTCGTCGCAGGTTTGGAAAAAATGCGAACATTCCGGGTCGTTTTTGATACCATTTATTCATGACTACCTATAAACACAAACGAATATCCAACGGCTGGCTGGTTTTTGGCCTGCTGCTTGGTGCGGCAGGTCTCGCCATTGGTACTTTTGGCGATCTGCCTCTGGATCAGATGATTTACGATCCTTTCAACGTCTGGGCCAGAATTCTGGCCGCCTGCGGTCCCGCTCCTGCATTCTGGGGCATCGGTGCCGCCGGTCTGCTGACTCTGGACATCTGGAAAGGAAAGAAGACCATGACTCTGGGCTGGCTGTTCGCGTTTGCGACCAACGTTATCGGCCCGGTTTACATGGCTCAGTCCATTAACGAAGAACTCGGACTGACCTGGTGGATGTGCTGGCTTAGCGGCCTGCTCATTTCCCTTCTTCCCGCGCTTCTCTTCTGGTATCTGATGCGCAAGGCCGATCGCAAGGACAAAATCAGGGCGATCTGGATTCTGCTCATCGTCTGCGGCGGTTCGACAGCCGTGATTCAGGTTGTGAAACGCATCTGGTTCCGTCCACGCTATTTCGCGCTTCTGGAAAATCCGGAACTGACGTTCCGTACTTGGTACGACTTTGGTAAATCCGGCGTTTCCCAGTTCATGGCTCTGTATGAAACGAACCACGATCTGTTCCGCTCCTTTCCTTCCGCCCACGCAGCTTCGGCTGCCTGCCTGTTTGTCTGGGCCATTATTCCCTGCTTCACCAAACGCGGCAGCGTTTCTCTGGCGATGATCGTCGCCTACCTCGGTTCGCTCGCTGTCATGGGCAGCCGCATGGTACGGGGCGCGCATTTTCTTTCGGATATCAGCGTCGGCTTCCTGATTACCTTTGTTCTCTTCTGCATCTGCGCCTGGGCCTTCGGTCTCACGCGCTATGACGACAGTCAGTACGAATATGAAGACGAAGACGATTTTGAAGAAAGAACGTCCCGTCCATCCAAATCGTCCCGCTCCAGAAAAGCGGCACGTCACGACGACTTCGATGAAGAGGAAGCAGAAGACGAGGATGTCGATTTCGAAGAAGACTTTGAACCGCGTCCCCGCAAAAAAGCGAACGCAGAAAAAGTGCCCGCTGAAAATGAAGAAAGCGAAGCAAGTGAAGAAACACCTGCAGCCTCTGCTTCGGATCCAGCTAAAGCACCTGCTTCTTCGAAAGACGATCGCAAAGCCAAAGCGGAAGAGCCGGATGCCCCAGGAGAGCATCGCCGTCTTTCCCGCCGTGAACGTTCTGCACACCGCCGCAAAACGGTCGAAGAACTCTTTGACGATTCCATTTTTGAAGATTAATTGTACGGATTTTTCGGGAACGAAGCGCAAAGCTTCGTTCCTTTTTTCATGACCCTTGTTTTCATAGCCGCTAACATACGGACAATGGCGAACGCCATTTTCCAGCGACTGCTGGGAAAATCCAAGTCCATCTCTTTGTCTGGGCTGGATTTCTCCGATGCACCGGCATGGCGCTAGCGGTTTTCCCTTCGTGCCATACAGGTATAATAAAATCGGTTCAGGAAAGACACGTTCCTGATTCTTCCGTATCCTGCAGAGCGCCGATCGATCGACGCCACGCGATTCGATTTGGTCTGTCTGTGTGCCTGGAAGAAAGCCCACTGGAAAGAAGGCTGTTTTATGTTGGCAATTGATTCCGCACTGGATTCTCTGATTACGCTTGGAGGATCCATTCTCGCTTTGTTAATTATCCTCGGGGTGTTTTATCTGATCGTAAAATCTTCCGGCAAGTAAAAGCTCCCCAGACAGAGCACTTATTCACAGAAACGAGGACGATATGGAACTGGATTTATTGTGGTGTGTCCTGATCGGATACGCCTTTGGCAACATTCTCACGGCTTCACTGGTCGGCCGCCTCTTTGAAAAAGACCTGTTTAAAAGCGGCTCCGGGAATCCGGGCATGACCAACACGATCAAGGTTCTCGGCAAAAAAGCCGGAATCTTCGTTCTGCTTGGCGACATTCTCAAAACCTGCGCCGCGGTTTATATATGTGTACTGCTCTTTCCCGCGTATACGAAGCTGATCCCGCTGTATACCGGATGCGGCACGCTGCTCGGCCACTGCTTTCCTATATGGCATCATTTTCAGGGCGGCAAGGGCGTAGCCGTTACCGCCGCATCGTTTGTCCTGTACTGGCCGCTGGCCGGTTTCAGTGCGCTGGCCGCGGGAGCGCTTGGTGTCCTGATGAAATTTGGCGTAAAAATCGCCGCGCTTCTGATCGACGTCGTCTTCATGATTTTCATGGCGTTTCGCTTTTCGTGGATCACGTTTCTTCCCGCCCTGTTCATGGCCGTGCTGATGGCGTGGCTTAACCTTCGCCCAAACCGCCTCAAGGATGGAAAACCGCTCGCAGAATCTTCTAGCGCTGCCCAGAGCTCTGCATCGACTTTGAAAAGCAAAAAAGAGCGAAAAGAAGAGCGTATAGAAAAAGAAGAGGAAGAACTTCTTGAAGCGCTCGATGCCGACATAGAGCCCGCAATTCAGGAAGCAGAATCCAGGACGGCACAGTCGATTACCGAAGGCGCGAACAGCACAGAAAAGTAATCTGCGCTCAAGCTCCCTTTGAACAAAATAAAAATCGCACATCCATCGTCCGACGCGTTTTTCGAAACTGCGTTTGGCGGGAATGTGCGATTTTTGTTTTCTGCATTGGTTTATGGCTTGGAATCCGGGAGACTGGCTTCGCGAAAGGCAGATTACCAGTTGACCGCGATATCGAGCTGCGTGTGATTGTTGAGCGCAAAGGTTCCGGTGTCGCAGACGATGCCCATGCCAAGGGACGTCTGGATCAGAGAGCCACGAGGACGGGTGGGCAGATGGGCGGCGACCATGACATAATCGCCTAACATTTTTACGCCGTCTTCTCGCACCCAGTATTTGTCATTGTTGCCGATCGAACGCATGATGCGAACGACGCCGTCCATCGGAAGATTGTAGTACGTCTCTTTTCCGGAAGGACCCATAATGGTTCCGGCACTGCGGTTAAGAACCGCTCCATTCCACTGGGGCGTATCGAGCTTGATTTCCAGATCTTCTTCTTCGAGATCGGCCATCGTTCCGGCGGGCTGTGACGCGTTTTTAGCCTGGCTGACTTTCATCTCCGCATCCAGACGCCGCTTTTCGCGATCCGCTTCCTTTTTCTGGTAGTCTTTCAGCGCGTCTTTTTCTTCCTGACTGACTGCTACGCAAGTGGGATGAACGTGATACGTCTGTCCATCGATTTCCATGAGCAGGGTGTCATCGAGCGAATAGCCGATCAGCGTACCCTGCGAATACGGTTTGGGGCTCTGAAACAGACTGATCTGGCGCGTTTTCATATTTTCTTTTTTGCACTGCTCAAGGCACGGTGCGGTCACAGCGGGAATCTGCATCGTTCCCAGTGCCGCGCTTTTTTCAAAGCCGTTTGCCGGCTTTTCGCCCTCTTTCGCGTAAAGCGAGAGCGCAGGTATCATCAGGCCGGATAAGACGACGGCCAGTAAAGAGGCAATCCATTTTTTCATAATTTCTTTCACTCCTGTGCGCGTTCTCTAAATCATCCTTTCCTCCATAATCCAGAAAAGGACATCCTGAAAAGCCGATCCTCTCTTCAAAAGACATCCCTTACCCGCTCCTGAAAAGCGGGCGGCAAGGGGGCAAAGAAGGATGACTTTGCGTAAGGCGTGCGCATGAAAACTCCGTTCTGGAATTTTTCTGCGTTTCAGTCTAACAAATCCGCAACGATCGGCTCAACCCGAAATCCATGCCGGCCAGAAACCGTGCATTTTTAACCAACACACTGTTACAGAGTTATTACTATCCGTATTCCATTTTGTTTTAGATCTTTCCTGTTTTCGATCTCTTCCGATTTCATCCAGCGAAATCCTACAATTTCCGTTATTTATTCCGTATCTCTCCCCTATTTCTAACGCTTTTTGACACATTCATCTACCGCAAAAAGTCTGAAAAAGACGATTTTATCAACCTGTACAAAGCCTTTACAAAAAAGCGCATCCGCCGTATTCGCGCCGTTTTCCCACAAAAAAAGCCGGGTGTTCACCCGGCTCTGGTTCAGAGGAAATGCAATTAGTTGGACTGTTTATCCATGTCGGCTTCTACAGCTGCCATGTCGAGCTGATAGAAAGCGTCAACGCCTGGATACTGAGCTACGGATACGGTTCCGCGTTTGTTCAGTTCGTCTTCAATGCGCATCAGGCGGTTGTACTTCGCGATACGGTCAGTTCTGGAGAGAGATCCAGTCTTGATCTGGCCAGCGTTTGTACCAACAGCGATGTCAGCGATTGTGGAGTCTTCGGTTTCGCCGGAACGGTGGGAAACAACTGTGGTGTAGTTGTGTTTCTGAGCGAGTTCGATGGCGTCGAATGTTTCAGTCAGAGTACCGATCTGGTTAACCTTGATCAGGATTGCGTTGGCGATGCCTTTAGCGATACCTTCTGCAAGGATTTTCGGGTTTGTAACGAACAGGTCGTCACCAACCAGCTGGATGCGTTTGCCGAGTGTATCGGTCAGTTTCTTCCAGCCGTCCCAGTCGCGTTCGCCAAGACCGTCTTCGATGGAGATGATCGGATATTTTTCTACCCATTCCTGGTACATAGCGATCATTTCTTCGGAAGTCTTGTTTCCGCCGCCGGATTTCTTCAGTTCGTACAGACCAGTTTCGTGGTTGTGGAACTCAGAAGCAGCAACGTCCATGGCGATCATGATGTCTTTGCCAGGAACATAGCCGGCTTTCTTAGTAGCTTCAACGAGCAGTTTCAGAGGTTCTTCGTTTCCGTCTTTGCAGGAAGGAGCGAAACCGCCTTCGTCACCAACGTTGGTGTTGTAGCCTTTTGCTTTCAGAACGGACTTCAGGTTGTGGAAGACTTCAGCAGCCATGCGAACAGCTTCTTTTTCAGAAGTTGCACCAACAGGCATGATCATGTATTCCTGGAAGTCTACGGTGGAGTCAGCGTGGCTTCCGCCGTTGATAACATTGCACATTGGTACAGGCATAACGTGTGCGTTGCAGCCGCCTACATAGTTGTAGAAAGGAATTCCGTAGTAGTCAGCAGCAGCCCATGCAGCAGCCATGGATACAGCCAGTGTAGCGTTGGCACCGAGATTGGATTTGAAATCTGTGCCGTCGAGTTCAAGCATGGTCTTGTCGATCAGGATCTGATCTGTAACATCCATACCGATGATAGCAGGAGCGATTTTTGTGTTTACATTGGCAACAGCCTGTGTTGTTCCTTTTCCGAGGTAACGAGATTTGTCGCCATCACGCAGTTCGAGGGCTTCACGTTCACCAGTAGAAGCACCGCTTGGTACCATTGCGCGACCATATGCGCCGGATTCAGTTGTGATTTCGCACTCTACAGTCGGGTTTCCACGGGAATCCAGGACTTCGCGTGCATAGACATCCGTAATAATAGGCATATTGAAATATTTCCTCCTTTGCCTTGATACAGGCAAATTATAGCACAGCGGCCGCTTGATTCGATAAAGACCTTAGCCGGATGCACCGTTTTCTGCCTTTTCAAAAAAGGGGGTTCAGTCCGCCCGTTCAAAGCCCGCTTTCAAAAAGTTCATTTTTGGACAAATTCAAGGATTTCCCTAATCTTAAGCCGATTGGATACACATATCACTCAGGAAAATTCCACTGTACCGATTTGATCATCTGCAGACAACCCGGATGATTTTTCGGACTGAAATCGGCTTGCAAAGCCTGAATCCCGCAAAAAGCCAGACGCTGCAAGCGCCTGGCTCTGCTCTTTATTTTCTGGATGAAATCCTCTAATTATTTGTTTCCGCTGATGGCTTCGAGGTTTTCTAACATCTGCTTTTCAAGCTGTTCTGTCTCATCATGGCTTTCGTCGCTCATGACCATACGGAATGCGTGCACACCTTCGCGAGCGTAGCCCGGGATCTGGTCGATGGTGTCGATGGCCTTTTCATCAAACACCTGCATGCGGCAGTCCGGGTTTCCATACAGGAATGCACGGCGTCCGTCTTTGCCCAGCAGCGTATAGCGGTTGGTCCGGCAAAGCGAGCAGTTCTGACGCTTGCCGTCTTTTAAAGCCGTATTGACCGGGCAGTGTTTCATGACCATCAGTCTTGGCTTTTCGTAAACCGTCAGAATGACTGGAGCTTCAAAGCCATAGCGGTCTTTAAACGCCTTTAAAAGCGCCTGCCGATCTTCATCGCTCAGTTCGCCGGCCAGAACGCCGCCCTGATAGCCCATTTCAAGCAACGCCGCAGCCGCGTAGGAGTTGGTAATGTTCAGGTTTTCCACGATTTCGCCTTTGCCCAGCGAATCGGTAATATAGCCTTCATCCTTATAAATCGGAGATTTGCGCTCCGTTCCCGGAATCGGGAATTCGCTGACCTGCAGCAGAGGCAGATCCGTCTTCTGGTTTTTGTTCTGTATCTGCACAAAGGAAGGCAGCGGCTTGGGCGCTTTGGGCTGGTACGTAGACTCGACTTCGACGAGCGGTCCGCGCTGCAGACGCAGCGCGCCGAGCTGATCAATTGCCTCACGGCGCATCGTATTCAGAATCGATACCGGAATAAAGGCGTTGTCCGGCAGATCCACATCAATCGTTGCCGGATTGGCCCAGGTATCTTTCGTCTTCTTCAGAGAACGGACAATCTGTTCCGTTTTGCTTGGGGCTTTCTGTGCCGCTTCGAGAAGACCGCCTTCAATAGCCACGGTATGGGTTCCATCCGTCGCTTCGAGAATCAACGGATCCCCGATTTTGGCCGCCTTAAGCGTAAAGGCGATATCCGCCTGCGGATGCGAAGTTCGAATGGCTTCTTCCACATCTTTCTGCAGAAGATAGCTTGTCGTCTTGCGGACTTCCATGCCGTTAAACACGCCGCCGGGAACGCGTACTTCAACCGTTTCCCCTTTGGCGGCTTTGGCGATCAGCTTGCCGCGGGTATCGAAAATGAAGTTGGCATTGCATCCGGTGGAACGATTCCTCTGCACAAAGCGAAGACCGTCATTTTGATGCAGATCTTCATCAAGAACAATGCGGGCGCGGTCATGGCTGACTTTAATGACCTTGCCAAGATGGATGCCCTGATGGTTGGACGTTTCCGTATTCATCAGCACAGTGCCTTTCGCCTTCCAGCCATGACCGGTCGTATAGCCGCGGTTAAACGCGGTTTCCATGCCGACTTTCAGTTCTTTGCCTACGCGAAGACCGTCTGCTGCAGCACGGGCGGCTGCGGCGCTTTCGTAGACGTATTCTGGCGATTTCATACGGCCTTCAATTTTCAGCGAGAATACCCCGGCTTTGGCGAGCTGGCTGATCTGATCGATCGCGGAAAGATCTTTAGGAGAAAGCAGATACTTGCCGGGAAGCGGAATCGGCATTCCGTTTTCTTCAAGCGTGTATTCCATGCGGCATGCCTGCGCGCATTTTCCTTTATTGGCTGAACGATCGTAGCGCACCTGAGAAAACCGGCACTGTCCCGAATACGAAATGCACAGAGCGCCATGGATAAAGACTTCCAGTTCCATTCCCGTCGCCGCGCACGCTTTGATTTCGTCAAGCGTAGCTTCTCTGGCCAGCACGCAGCGCTTTACGCCGAGCTTGCGCAGCTGTTCGATCTGATACGGTGTGGAAACAGAAAGCTGTGTAGAAGCGTGCAGTTCGAGATTGGGCAGGCGATGATGCAGAAGATGGATCAGACCGAGGTCCTGAATGATGAGCGCGTCGACGCCCAGTTCATGAAGGGCTTTGGCCTGCTGATACGCCTCTTCCATATGGTCTTCTTCAATGAGCGTATTCATCGTGACGTAAATGCGCTTGCCCGCGAGATGCGCGTCTTCAATGGCTTTGGCGACCTGATCGAGTGTGAAATTGGCCGCGTACGCCCGCGCGCCAAACTGCGGCAACGCCAGATAAACCGCATCGGCGCCGCCCGCAAAGGCGGCTTTGAGCGCCTGCTCATTTCCGGCTGGGGAAAGGACTTCAAGATTCATAGCTATCGCTCCCGTTCTATATCGATCTGAATCCGGCAGAAGAGAAAGCAGTCGCTCTTGTCGATTCAGAATTTCTGGTTTTATGAAAAACTTTTTTCACAGGGTTTGGACGGCCGCTCTGGCGAATCCCAAAAGTCGCCGTCCGTTTCATCGTTTTCATTATGGCCAGCCCCGCGGAAACGTTCAAACGAAACGGCCGCTCTTCTCGGTCTGCCCGTCCTGGCTTTGCGAAACGGATCCAAAGAAAAAGGACTGGATTTCTCATTTGAAAAATCTCAGTCCGAAAATTCAATTATCGTTTACGCAGCTTCTTCTTCCGCGGTTTCTGGGGCAGACGAATTATAGTACGTCTTGATGGCGTCGAACGTTTCCTGCGAAATCACGTGTTCAATCCGGCAGGCATCGTCTTCGGCGATCTGCGGATCGACGCCGATGTTCGTAAGCATCTGCGTGAAAAATTCATGGCGCTGGTACGTATGCTGCGCCGCTTCTCTTCCCTTGTCCGAAAGGATCAGATGTTTATTGGGATCTGCGAGAAGATAGCCCTGTTCGGTAAGCATTTTGACGGCATGAGAGACCGAAGGCTTGGAAAAGCCGAGATGGCTGGCTACATCCACACTCCGTACATACGGCAGTTTGGTGGACAGTACAAGAATGGATTCGAGATAGTCTTCAACCGATTCCGTCAGGATCGGGTCTTTTTTATCGATCATCATGCCATTAGTTTAAACAAACTCACATAGGGAGTCAACGAAGCCGGCCTTTTGGCAAAACGCGCAGACGAAACGGCTTCAATCGGAGCACGCCGGCTTTCTGTCAGACACCGGCTGTTCTCAATGCGGGTAAAATAGAAACAAATTTAAACGTGCAGAAATTGGCTATAGAAACAGATCAGACGAAAAGGAGACACCATGTTAGTGACAACGCTTGGCTACATTCAAAGCAAAGACAAAGTACTCATGCTTCATCGCACAAAAAAGGAAAACGACATCAACAAGGAAAAATGGATTGGGATCGGCGGAAAGCTTGAAGACGGCGAAACGGTCCTGGGCTGCATGCAGCGCGAATGCCGGGAAGAAACCGGCCTACACTGGAATGATCCCAGACTCTGCGGCATCATCACCTTTAACTTTCGAAAACACGAAGAAGATCCGCTCTTTTCAGAACTTATGTTTCTGTACACGGGAGAACTCGATCCGCAGGAAGAAAAGCGCCTGCAGGAGTGCAGCGAAGGCGATCTGGTCTGGATGGACTGGAGCGCTATCGCCTCGCTCAATCTCTGGAAAGGCGATCGAATCTTTCTAAAGCTGCTCAAGGAACATGTCCCATTATTTTATATGGAACTGAACTATCTGGGCGACACGCTCACGCACGCGACACTGAATGAAAAAGAGCTGGATCTGAAGGATTCGTCCATCTATCTGGGGACAGACTGATCGGCTGCTCCTTCCCGTCGCCAGCTTCAAATGAGAAGGATGGAACGCGACGGAATCCATGTCGAGATGCCTCCAGACTTCATTCGTTTACGGTGCGCTTTTCTTCCTTCTGGAAATCCAGAAAGCGGACCTGTTCGTAGGAGAAAACCAGATTCTGGCTGGAATCAAACGCACAGATGTATTTTTGATCCGGTGAAACTTTATACCGGTATTTGAAGGGATAGGTTTTCAGTGCAGTCAGCGGATCCATGCCAATATACCAGTCGCCGAATTCATCCAGTTCATCATTTCGCATGGCCACATACTCTTCCCAGTCATCAAAGCCCTTATCGCCCGGTTCGTACAGTTTTTCCATTTTCACGAAATCGTAACGGTGGTCAAGGCGGTAATTGTCGTCGTCAAAAAAGACAGTCAGGCTTTCGCAATCCTCACAAAGCCAGCAGTCCGGTTCTCTGGACGGTGCCCAGTCATAGCAGTCGTAAATATACTCAAAAATGTCAGGAGCTTTGTAGTCTATTCCCGGGTAGTCCGTCCCCACGAGGAATACTCCTGGATGCGCCTCCATAAATTCTTCAAAAAACGAAATGGAAAACGCGTTGATTTCCGGTTTTCCATCGCCATTCCACATATCGTATCCATTTATACAAAGGCAGTGTGCCATGTTCTTTCCCTCCTTTTCCTGTCCTTAATCTGATTCCTGTCCTTAGTCTGATTCCTGTCCTTAGTCTGATTCCTGTCCTTAGTCTGATTCCTGTCCTTAGTCTGATTCCTGTCCTTAGTCTGATTTTAACGGATCCGATTCTGGAAAAACGACCTGTTTTCCTGCCTGCAGAAAAAGTCTCCAGAACCTGCTGATGCGTTCTGGAGACTTTGAATTTTGAAAACAGAATTTCTATTTAGCGCTTGAGCTCAATTACTTTTTCCCACGGAAGTTTGGGGTCGCCGAAATGACCGTAGTTGGTTGTACGGGTATAAATTGGTTTGCGCAGATCGAGTTCTTCAAGAATATTGCCGACTTCGAAATTGAAGTTCTTCTTGACGATATCCATGATTTCTTCGTCGCTGACTTTGCCGGTGCCGAAGGTGTCCACGAGAATCGAAACAGGTTCCTTGCGTCCGATGGCGTAAGCCACTTCGACTTCGCACTTGTCTGCCAGTCCATTGGCAACGATGTTCTTGGCTACCCAGCGGGCATAGTAAGCTGCCGAACGGTCTACTTTGGTCGGGTCTTTTGAAGAGAAGCATCCGCCGCCGATATGGCCCATTCCGCCATAGGTATCGCAGACAATCTTACGGCCTGTGGTGCCGGAGTCGCCGAAGGATCCGCCGACTACGAACGATCCGCTTGGGTTGATGAAGTATTTTGTATTTTCATCGAGAAGTTCAGACGGGATGACCGCATCGATGACTTCCTTGCGGATGAGCTTGCTGAGGTCTTCCTGGCTGATTTCTGGAGAATGCTGGGTGGAAACGACAATCGTATCAATGCGTACGGGCTTGTCATCCTTATATTCTACGGAAACCTGTGTCTTTCCGTCCGGACGCAGCAGATCCGGATGCTCGCGGCGAACTTTGGTCAGCTGACGGGACAGCTTGTGCGCATAGTAAATTGGGGCCGGCATGAATTCATCCGTTTCGTTGGATGCGTAGCCGAACATGATGCCCTGGTCGCCGGCCGCAACCTCGAGCTTGCCGTCCTTGTTCTTGTTGACCGCGTTATGGATTTCCGGGGACTGCTTATTTACAACGGTGTGTACGTGATATTCTTCCGGATAGCCGATTTTCTTCAGAACGTCTTTGGCGATCTGTTCGAAATCGATGACGGCTTTCGTGTTGGCTTCGCCGTAAACCAGAATGAAATCATCCTTGATGGTGGCTTCTACCGCCATGTTGGAATTAGGATCCTGGCGAAGAGCTTCATCAACGATCGAGTCCGCAATCAGGTCACAGACTTTGTCTGGATGTCCTTCTGTTACCGACTCACTGGTAAAAATATAGTTTTTCATCAAATTTCCTCCTTATACATTCAGTTACGGGATACTTCATGAGAATGTGAAATACTTCCTGGAGATATTCGAAGTCCTTAACCAGAAAAAAAGCATACCGAAGCATGCTTATGTTATTCATCAGCGCCTTCGTTATCGATGTCAGCTGGGCCACCAGTTACGAGGTTGGCGCGGGATCATAGAGCTGACTCTCTCCCCCGACTCTTGATAAGAGTATTTCAGTGCTTTTCATTATAGTGCAGGTATGAATTCTGGACCCGGTCAATGCCTTTGTTTTGCCCAAAAACCCGTTAGTTCAGTATAGCGAATTTTGTGTCCACGTGCTGTCGTTTTGATTTTTATCCCTGGTTTCGATGATCCGGTTCGTTAATAAGGACAAATTTCTTTTCCTGAAACGATGAAAAAGCGCCGCAAAGACGTTGCCGGCGCTTTTGTACGTTTTCTCTTATGATCTTCAGGGCGCGGTTTCGATCAGTATTCTCGGAAGAGCGCGAGCATTTCTTCGCGCGGCACGCCGTAACTGAGCGCGAGCTGGGTAAGAATTCTCGCTTTATGCGGAGAGAGGCGATGGGCCGGAATGGTTTTCTTGAGCGGATCAAAAACCGGAGATTCAAAGGCTGCGCCTTCGAGCAGCCGGCTGGTGCGGACGATGAGCGCGGGTCCGGTGTAGTTTTCGATGACTTCCCGGATTTCCTGCGAATAGTTGCCCGAGCCGGATCCGGCGATAATGACGCCGTCATACGTTTCCAGCATGTACGCAAGCAGATCCGGATCGCTCTGCGCATGGACATAATAAATTTCCACGCGTGCAAGCCGCGGAATCTGCTCAATCGCAAAGCGCGAATAAATGGTATGGCGGCGATACGGGGCGTGAATGAGATACGCCTTGTCATCCTGCATGTAGCCGATCGGACCTGGATCGCCGACTTCAAACGCGTCGGTCTTGATCGAATTGACTTTCGTCAGATCGCGGCCGGAATAAATCGTATCCGACAGAACGGCGAGCACGCCCATTTTTTCCGCTTTGGGATTGGCGGCCAGAGCGACCGCCTGATACAGGTTCATCGGGCCGTCCGCACTCGTCGCGGTTGCCGGGCGCATGGCGCCGGTCATGACAATCGGCTTGGAGACATTCAGAACCAGGTTGAGGAAAAAGGCGGTTTCTTCGAGCGTGTCCGTTCCATGGGTAATGACAATGCCATCGAACCGGTCGTCCTGTTCGAGTTCTTCCGCTTTGACCTTAATGCGAAACAGATCTTCTTCCGTAATGTCATTAGAATCCTTGGAGCAGACGGAAAAGACTTCCAGATCGGCGAGTTCCTGAATGGAGCTGACGCTGGAAAGAATCGACTCAACCGACAGGGTTCCCGCGCGATACGTCGCCGCTTCGCCCATCCGGCCGGATCCGGCAATCGTTCCGCCAGTCGAAATAATGGCGATGCGCTTTTTGGGTTTTGTTTCCATAGCTTCACTTTGAACAGGGCTGCAATTTGGGCTCCTGTTTGTCTCCTTTCTCTGTATCTCTGTACGGCTTCGAGTGTATCACGAATTGAAGCCGTACACGGTTTGCACACAGGCGGATCGGGCGGGCGGCGATCCGGACAAAGAAAGCCTCTTTTCCTTTTTCTGCTTTACCTGCATGATTTTCAGGTACGGCCGTAAGGAAAATTTATTCATAATTCAAATAAGAACCTTTCTATTATTTTCTAAGAGAATAAGAATATTGTGCTCTTCACGCTTTGTATCGCTCTTTTATGGAATATATACTGAAAGAGATCAAGAGAAAGAAAGGAGATGCTGTATTTGAAACCTGTACAGAAACTGACCCTGTCGGCACTGTTTCTGGCCGCCGGTCTGGTTCTGCCCTTCCTTACCGGTCAGATTCAGTTCATTGGAAACATGCTCTGTCCCATGCATGTGCCGGTTCTGCTTTGCGGACTGATCTGCGGCTGGAAATACGGTCTGGTCGTCGGCGCAATTATGCCGCTGCTTCGAAGCGCTATGTTCTCGATGCCGCCGATGATGCCACAGGCTGTGGCCATGGCTTTTGAACTGGCCGCATACGGTGCCATTTCCGGATGGCTGTATCAGATCCAGAAAAAGCAGTCGATTGTAAGTGTCTATACGTCCCTGCTTGGCGCCATGATTGGCGGACGCATCATCTGGGGTGTCGTAATGGCTGTGCTGATGGGGCTCTCTGGTTCCGCCTTTACACTCAGCGCCTTCATTGCCGGCGCCTTCTCAAATGCCATCCCGGGAATTATCCTGCAGCTGACCGCAATCCCGCTTCTGATGGTAGTTCTCGACAAAACCGGCGTGCTTCGCTTTGAACGTCCCGCCGCATCCCAGAAAGCCGCCGTCTCGGCAGCCAAGGCGGAGGCATGAGTTCTTCAAACGAAAACCCAATACAGAACGGATCTGTTCCGTCCTCTCGGGCTGACCGATTGGATGCGATCGTAAAAACGCTCGAAGAAAAAAGGAGCCAGAGCGACAAGCCAATGTTCGTCGTCGCGATTGACGGTCGATGCGGATCAGGAAAGACGACTCTGGCCTCTCTGTTAGTGGACCGGCTGGACGACTGCTCCATCCTGCATATGGATGACTTTTTCCTTCGGCCAGAAGATCGAACGCCCGAACGTCTCAAGACTCCAGGTGCCAACGTCGATTACGAACGCATTCTCGATGAAGTCCTGCTTCCTTTGCAGAAAAAGGAAGAAACGATCTATTGTCCCTTTTCCTGCAGAACCATGACTTTACAGTCGGCCCGCGCTTTGAAGCGTCCGCGCATTCTGCTTCTCGAAGGCACATACAGTGCCAGCGCTCACCTGCTCCCTTTTGTTGATTTTCTGCTCTTCCTGACGTGTTCTAAGGAAGAGCAGAAAGAACGGCTTTTGAAACGGGAAGGTGCAGAGAAGTACGCAAACTTCGAAGCGAAATGGATTCCGCTCGAAGAAAACTATTTCGAAAACGGACTCGACACGAACGCGATCGATCAGATTGTGGACACCAGCTTCTGAGGCCACCCGGTTTTAGACGTCTCTGTTTGAATGAACGATTTTTGGATCAATGAAAGGAATATTATCGTGGAAAAATCCAAAGTGTATTTTACCCGCAACACTGGACGCGACTCCTTAGTCCGTCTGTACAAAGCTTTAGGCAAGGAACTGAAAGGCAATGTAGCCGTTAAGCTGCATACCGGTGAAGCCGGCAACCAGAACTTCCTGCGTCCGGAATTCGTAAAACCGATCGTAGACGAAGTCAACGGTACGGTCGTTGAATGCAACACCGCTTACGGTCACGACATGGGCGGCCATCGTTTCAACACCCTCGAACACGAAAAAGTACTTCGCGATCATGGCTGGACCGAAAACTTCGATGTAGAAATCCTCGATGCGGCTGGACCAGATAAAGTCCTCGAAATTCCAAACGGAAAAATCATCAAGAAAAACTTCGTCGGCAAGGACATTGAGAAATACAACTCCATGCTCGTGCTTTCGCACTTTAAAGGCCATCCGATGGGCGGCTTTGGCGGTGCCCTCAAACAGCTCTCCATCGGCTGCGCATCCACAGCCGGCAAGTGCTGGATCCACTCCACCGGTCAGTCCGATTCGATGAAAGACTGCTGGGAAAAAGAAGTGAATCACGATGAATTCCTCGAAGCTATGGCCGATGCCGCGGAAAGCGTAAACACCTTCTTCAAGGACAGCATTGTGTACATCAACTGCCTGGTCAACCTGTCCGTTGACTGCGACTGCTGCCATGTCGCTGAAGATCCGTGCATGAAAGATATCGGCATCATGATCTCCACCGACCCGGTTGCGATCGATCAGGCCTGCCTTGATATGGTCTACAGCTCCGATGACCCAGGACGTGATCACTTCCTTGAACGTGTAGAGAGCCGTCATGGCGTTCACACGGTTGAAGCTGCCGCAGCTCTTGGCTTTGGAAATCGTGAATACGAACTGATCGACATCGACGAGAAGTAAGTCCGATTCAATCTCTATACCATCCAGTACTGAACTCCAGTACTGAGCACTGAACAGCAGAAGTCCTCTGCCCTTCCCAGAATTCTGGGTGGCAGAGGACTTTTTACGTTTTGGCGTCTGAAGTATCCGGCCGTTTGAAAACCTGGGCCGGGCCCCGTTGCGGGTCGTTCTGGCCGCAGCCGGATCAACGGGACACCTGCCCGTTTCTTCGCGCCTTTTTTCCAAACAAAAACCCCGTGTTCGATCGAGAGAACACGGGGTGTATTGCCTGAAGCTTAAGGGGGGGGGAAAATGAATGATCAAATGAACTGAGTCAATCGGTTTCCGGTTCCCAGCCGGCAAAGAGCTGCATATCGCCTTCGACTAGAAGAGAGCTATCCGCAGGCATTGTGCAGTTTTCGTCCGTATACCAGCCTGTAAAGCGGTAGCCTTCACGGACAGGGGCATCAGCTAAACTCAGAGCGTCCTGGAACTGGTAGACCTGAGAGGGTACATCGCTTCCGCCCTTGGAATTATAGGAAACTGCGTAACCATCTTTTCGCGTACCGAGGTACATCAACAAACACAAGAGAATGCATCCCGCAATGATTACAATTCCCAGAGTGCGCGTGGAGACGTTCAGATTCTTATACAGTCCGCCATCGGGTTGGAGATCCGTTGGGGTCTCAGAATGATTTTTCTCATTCATAATGGGGTTTTATTTCTTCGTCAGGTACTTACGCATGTCGATCGCGCAGGCAACGAGGATGATAATACCCTTAATAATGTACAGGTAGTTCTGGTCAACGGACATATAGTTCAGACCAGTAAAGATAATCTGCAGCAGGAGTACGCCGATTACGATACCGGAGATACGTCCAGTACCACCGACGAAGGAAACGCCGCCAATTACGCAAGCCGCGATGGCGTCACACTCGTAGTTGAAACCAGTGTTGGCGTTTACGGAAGCGATACGGGCACCGTCAATGAAACCTGTCAGAGAGTACATGATTGCCGCGAGAACGAAAACCATGATGATTGTGCGGGAAACGTTAACACCAGAAACGGTAGCTGCTTCTTCGTTGGAACCAACTGCAAACATGTTTTTACCGAAGGTTGTCTTGTTCCAGATGATCCACATAACGACAACCATGAGGATGGCGTACAGTACGTACATTGGGATCTTAGAAGCGCCGATGGAGAAGATCGTACCCGTAACGATGTCACGGTAAGTCTGGTCGAATCCGGAAAGAGTCTGGCCGTTGTTCGTACCGAGCTTGAGGTAGATCAGGATGATACCGTAAGTGATCAGCTGTGTAGCCAGGGTTACGATAAATGGATGGAGCTTAAATTTCGCAACGGAGAAGCCGTTTACGAAACCGATCAGTCCGCAGACTGCCATAGCAGCCAGAAGCGGAACAATGATTGGAAGAGGTTCGAGACCCGGGAAAATACGGTTATTGGTGATGGACATCGACGCGATGATTACAGCGGCGAGACCAACCATACGGCCGGCCGAAATATCGGTACCGGTCAGTACGATACATCCGCCGATACCCAGAGCGATCGGCAGTTTAGCAGCGGTCAGTGTGATGATGTTGACAATCGAAGATACAGAGAAGTATTTCGGTTCGCGGATACCGATGAAGATGACCGCAATGAGGATGATGATGTACATTGCGTTGTTGAGAAGGAGGTTCGTGATGGCACGTTTTTTGTCCTTCGCATCCATCTGCTTGTAATCATCCATCCACACCTGCATGCGATTCCGCTTTTTTGCTTTTGTGTTTTCAGACATTTTAATATTTCCTCTTTATACGTATTTCGCAGCCAGAGTCATAATTTCTTCCTGGCTTGTGTTATCCGCATCTACCTCGCCGGCAAGACGACCGCCGGACATAACCAGAATACGGTTGCAGACGCCGAGCAGTTCCGGCATCTCAGATGAAACCATCATGACTGTCTTGCCCTGTTTCGCCAGGTTCGAGATCAGTTCGTAGATTTCATATTTGGCACCTACGTCAATACCGCGCGTCGGTTCATCCAGCAGCAGAATTTCCGGTTCGGTCAGCAGCCAGCGTCCAAGAATTACTTTCTGCTGGTTACCGCCGGACAGAGACGAGATTTTCGTCGCCTGACTCGGTGTCTTAATGCGCATGGCGCCAATGGACCAGTCCGTATCTTTCTTCATTGCCGCATCGGAAAGAAGACCGGCTTTGAGATAGCTTTTAAGGTTGGAAATAGTTGTGTTGGCACGGATGTCCAGAATACCGAAGATACCGGTGGCGCGGCGTTCTTCAGTCAGAAGAGCAAAACCGTTGGCAAGAGCCTTTTTCGGGTTTTTGTTATGGATTTCCTGACCATGCAGGAAGATCTGTCCATCCTTGCGAGTGGCGTAGCCGAAGATTGTTTCGAGCAGTTCTGTACGACCTGCACCATCCAGACCGGCAACACCAAGGATTTCACCTTTGTGTGCCTTGAAGGATACATCGTTCAGCTGGTTGTAAAGAGCGGTGAGGTTCTTTACTTCAAGAGATACTTCATCGGATACAACATTGTCCTTGGGCGGGAAGCGGTTCGTAAGTTCACGGCCGACCATCAGTTTGATGATCTTGTTCATATCCATGTTTTCCGTTACTTCCGTAGCAACCCAGGTACCATCACGCATGACGGTGATTTCGTCGGAGATGCGCAGAATTTCGTCCATCTTGTGGGAGATGTAAATAATGGCAACACCGCGATCACGCAGCATGTTGATAATCTTGAAAAGGTGTTCTACTTCTTCTTCCGTAAGGGAGGAAGTCGGTTCGTCAAATACGATTACCTTCGAATGGAAGGATACGGCTTTGGCGATTTCAACCATCTGTCGCTGAGCGACTGGCATCGTTGACATTACGGTTCGTGGATCGACATCGATTTCGAGTTCATCGAATACCGCTTTCGTATCCTTGAGCATTGTTGCTTCAGAAACGAAACCGTTTTTTGTCGGATAGCGACCCAGCCAGAGGTTGTCCATAACGTTGCGCTTAAGCGCCTGGTTCAGTTCCTGGTGAACCATGGCAACACCGTTTTCGAGCGCTTCTTTGGAGTTTTTGAAGTTAACCTCTTTGTCTTCGAGGATGATGGTTCCACTGTCTTTGTTGTAAACGCCGAAGAGGCATTTCATCAGAGTGGATTTACCGGCACCATTTTCACCCATCAGTGCGTGTACGCTTCCGGCGCGGACGTTCAGAGAAACGCCGTCGAGCGCTTTAACACCAGGGAACTGCTTGGTGATTTCCTTCATCTGGAGGACAACGGGATGTGCTTCTTTCCAAGCTGCGTCATGAACAGTTGGATTTACCTGAGACATTTCGTTTTTCCTTTCGTATTTCTATGTGATCGCCTGATTCGAAATCAGCCACGGGGAACCCGTGGCTGATTTTGGAATCATTGCGGTTTTAAACTGATTCTGTTTCCTGCAGCGGGAAATTAGTCAGCTTTGTATTCGGAATAAGGAATGTTAATACGCCATGTTCCGACTACGTTTGCAGAATCGAGGCCTTCGAATTTGTCTTTTCCAGCCATCATGTTCTGAACCATCTGGCAGATCGCAGCGGCCATACCTTCGCCATCCTGTTTGATGGTACCAGTCATTTTGCCTTCGTCGATTGCTGTCTTCGCATCGTCAAGAGCGTCTACGCCGAAGATAGGAATGGTCTTGCCTTCGCCGTCGTTGTAGCCAGCGTTCTGCAGAGCGGACAGAGCACCAAGAGCCATACCGTCATTGTTTGCGATAACGAGCTCGATCATGTCGCCGTTTTCTTCGTTGTACTGGGACAGAGCGTTCTGAACGATATCAGTACCCTGAGCAGCAGACCATGCACCGTCTTTGTCCAGTTCGTATTTTGTAGGAGCGTCAGCTTTGTAGTAAGCGAGAGCTTCGTGGCCTTCTTCAGCCAGTTTAGCGTCAGCGTTTTCTACACCGTATTGTGTACGAGCGTCAGCTTCAGCGTTGCCTTCCTGGCCTTTCAGCATGATGTAGGAGATTACACCGTCGCCGTTCAGGTCAGTAGCATCGTAGTTTGCGTTCAGGTATTCACCGATCATGTCACCCTGCATTTTGCCAGCCATTTCGTAGTCAGTACCTACGAAAGCAGCTTTGTCGTAAGCAGAGATAACTTCTTCGTCAACGGAACGGTTGAAGAAGATTACTGGGATACCAGCAGTTTCAGCCTGGGTGATGATTTCTTTCGCAGCATCCTGGGAAGCTGTGTCAACCAGGTTTACAACGAGGCACTTGGATCCTTTGGAGATCGCTGTCTGTACCTGTTCAGTCTGAGTAGTCTGGCTGTTGCCGCCATCGTAGTCAGCGTAGGTGATTCCTGCATCTTCGAGGTCTTTGTCGAGAGCTGCACGAACTGTGGAGATATAGTCGTCGCCGTATGTGTAGTAGAATACGGAAACTTCGCCTTCTCCTCCAGCAGAACCGGAGTCAGCTGTGGAGGAAGCTGTGCTGCTTGTGGAGCCGCCGTCGCTGCTGCCGCAAGCTGCCAGGGACAGGGCCATAGCACCTGCCATCATGGTTTTAAAGAGTTTGTTGAGTTCCATAGTACTTAAGTGTACCCTTTCTATTTCTCGTCTCTTACGAGAGTTCCGCGGAATTGCGGAAGAATTTACATGTGAACTATAACATAGGCATTTGTTTTAAACAACAGATTCTGAAAGGGTTTTCGCTGGTTTTCGGTAAATTTTTATTCAATATGTTCGGTTAAAGGTTTCTTCGTTTAACTAAATATCAAAGTTAATTTTACTTAACTTTTCTTTTTGAGCGTAAGAATTGCTTAACCTGTAGCTATTTTCCCTTTATGCGCCCTTTGTCCTGCAGCTTCTTCCGGTGTTTTTTTATGAGATTCCTCCATAGGCACCCGTCCTTTTCCGTATTTACGCAGAAAAAAAGCAGGAGCACTCTATTCTCTCCTGCTTTATGTGATTTTATGGGTCGGAAATTCAGCGTCCAGACACAGGGGCGACAAGTCGGATCGAATAAGCAGACAATCATTCCGTTTTGTCTGTTTCGGCTCTCATACGGTCGCACTTTTCTTTTTGCGATGTCAGCTCTGCCGGATCGGCTGGATCCTCTGGCTTGAGATCCCCATCCTTTTGTGCTTCTTCGGCTTTGCTGCCTTTTTCGGTTTCTTTAGCCTTTTCGTCTTCTTTGGCTCTGGCGATGATCTCGTCCAGACTTTCGTCGGGCGTGACGTCTTCTTCAATCATCCTGGGAAGAATCCGTGCGCGGATGGCGCCATAGGCGCAGACGACGGCACCAAGAACAATCAGTTCCGTCCGATCCCAGACAAAGCCGAAAACCATAATCAGCACGCCGGCAAGCGCCAGCTGGATCTGGGTAAACAGCAGTTTCTGTCTTGGGGTCATCAGCGAATGGTCGTTCCGGGTTCAACGGCGTCATCCAGGAAGACAACGGCAGGCTTGCCGTCCTTGCCCACGCTGCACAGCAGCATGCCCTGACTTTCCACGCCGCGCAGTTTAGCCGGCTTCAGGTTGGCGACAACGACAACCATTTTTCCCTGAATGTCTTCCGGCGCATACGCCTGTGCAATGCCGGAAACGATCTGGCGGACATCGCCGTTTCCAAGATCGACGGTTTCCACAAGCAGGCGGTTTGCGTCTGGATGAACTTTGGCTTCAAGAACGCGGCCGGCTTTCAGAGACACTTTCGCAAAGTCATCGATCTCGATCGGCTCTGCGGGCTTCTCTTCTTTTTTGGAGGCCTTCTTCTCTTTTTTCTTTTCTTTCTTCGCGGCTTTTTCGGGTTCTTCCTGCGTCAGGCCGTTTTCTTTCGCAAACTTGGCGGCATCAATACGCGCAAAGAGCGGTTCGATCTTTTCGGCGACATGAATGCCCTGTTCGAGCGCACCGAAATGACGGGCGGAATCGAGCGTGCGTTCCTTTGTGTTGAGCGCATCGAGAATTTTTGCCGAAGTTTCGGGCATGAAGCTTTCGAGCAGAATGCCGGCAATGCGGATGCTTTCGAGCAGGTTGTACAGAACCGTTTTCAGACGCGGCAGATCCTCTTCGGATTTGGCCAGCTTCCACGGTTCGGTTTCATCAATGTATTTATTGGAACGGCGCAGAAGGGTGAAGATTTCGTCGAGCGCAGCGCTGACCTGGAAGTCTTCCATCTTCTCTTCGGTTTTCACCACCGCATTTTCGGCAGCTGCTTTGAGTTCGTCATCGACCGGTGCAGTCACGCCTGGATTTTCGACAAGACCGTCAAAGTACTTGTTTTCCATGGCAATCGTCCGGCTGACGAGGTTTCCAAGGACGTTGGCCAGATCGGAGTTGATGCGTTCGATCATCAGATCCCACGTAATCGTTCCGTCCTGTGCAAACGGCATTTCGTGCAGGCAGTAGTAGCGAACGGCGTCGACGCCGAAATGTTCAACGAGTTCTTCGGCGTAAATGACGTTGCCTTTGGATTTGGACATTTTGCCCTCTCCAATTAACATCCACGGATGACCGAAGACTTTTTTGGGCATCGGCAGATCGAGCGCCATCAGGAAGATCGGCCAGTAAATGGTATGGAAGCGAAGAATGTCCTTGCCGATAATGTGAGTCGCCGGCCAGAACTTCTTAAAGGCTTCCGGCTGTTCTTCGCAGGGCAGATCGGCATCGTAGCCAAGCGACGTAATATAGTTTGTCAGCGCATCGAGCCATACATAGACAACGTGCTTGCTGTCGAAATCGACCGGGATGCCCCAGGAGAAGGACGTGCGGGATACGCACAGATCCTGCAGACCGGGTTTGAGGAAGTTGTTGACCATTTCGTTTTTGCGGCTTTCGGGCTGAATGAAATCCGGATGATCCTCAATATACTTCATCAGACGATCCGCGTATTTGCGCATGTTGAAGAAGTAGGCTTCTTCTCTCGCTTTGTGAACGGGTCTTCCGCAGTCCGGGCAGTTGCCGTCCACGAGCTGCGACTCGGTCCAGAACGATTCGCAGGGTGTACAGTACCAGCCTTCGTATTCGCCTTTGTAAATGTCGCCCTGTTCATACAGACGACGGAAAATTTTCTGTACCGCTTTGACGTGCTTTTCGTCGGTGGTGCGGATGAAGCAGTCGTAGGACGTATTCATCAGATCCCAGTTGGAGCGGATTTTTCCGGCAACGTCATCGACGAAGGCCTGCGGCGTAATGCCTGCCGCGGCGGCTTTTTCTTCAATTTTCTGACCGTGTTCGTCGGTTCCGGTCTGAAAGAAGACATCGTAGCCCTGCGCCCGTTTAAAGCGGGCGAGCGCATCGGAGAGAATGATCTCGTAGGTGTTTCCAATATGTGGTCTTCCTGACGTATACGCGATCGCGGTCGTCAGAAAGTAAGGCGTTTTCTCTGTCATGTACCTGTTGCTTCCTTTCTTGAGCGGCTTTCCTGAAAGCCAAAAAATCGCTTTTGCAGGTTCAGCGTGGCGGCTCCGGAATCTGTCTGGCGTTCGGTCTGTCTGTGCGTAAAGTGCAGCAGACAAAGCGCCCGTTCCGGCATGCCGATTCATTGAAAAATTTTACCACAAACCGGACCAATTCCATCTTTGCCCGCGAAATCCCTGCGCTCATGGCGAAAGTATGAAAAGCTTCTCGTGTTTATTTGTCGTTTTCATGCTTTGCGCAATCTTGCGGCACCAATCGAAGCGAGCAAAAGTAAAAACAGATCCCGCCCTGAACAAACAGGGCGGGATCCTTGTGCCTTTGAACATTCTAAAGCAGTAAAGCGATCAGCCGGCACGTCTGGAAGAAGACGGTCTGGGCGGTTCGAGGGCAGCCTGCGTAAAAAGCTCGACTACCGAACGGGCTTTGCCGGTCATCGTCGTTACGCCCATCTTTCGATCGGGACGTCTTGTGCCATGGTAATCCGAACCGGCGGTAATGAGCGATTTTTCCTCGCCGGCCAGTTTGAGCAGGAAGCGCTTTTCGGCTTCCGTATTGTTGGGAGCGAACACTTCAAAGCCGTCGAGTCCGCCATCCATCAGCCGAAGGAGAACTTCACTGGAAATGCGGGAAATGTGCCAGCCGGAAAGTACGGCCAGTCCCCCGGCCTGATGAATGCCTTCAATGACTTTCAGGGCGTTTGGATATTTATACGTAATGTGACACGGGCCGCCTGGACCGAAATAGTCCCGCAGGAACGCCTCACGGGCTTCTTTTTCCGAACGGGCGCTGATCAGATAGCTCGATACAGCCGGCAGCTTGCGGGCTTCGGGCGTATCGAATACCAGATCGGTCAGCTCCTGCGGACGCAGCAGCTTGAAGCGCGAGTTGGAAAGCAGGGATTCCGTATCGACTTTCATGCCGGTTGCGGCTTCAAAGGCGCGGATCCGGTCGATCGACGCGTCTTTTTCCCGTTTCAGGGAAAGGCGTTCAATCTGGTCGAAAAACGACGCCGTCCAGTCGATGTAGTAGCCCAGAATCCGGACGCGTTCTCCATCGAGTTCACAGTCGATTTCGACGCCCGGAATGTAGCGGATGCCATACATTTTCGCAAAGCGCACCGCCTGGGCGTTGGCTCTGGCGTTGTTATGGTCGGTAATGGAAATGACTTCCATGTTCTGTTCTTTCGCCTGACAGAAAATATCTTCCACTTCCCCGTCCGCGTCGTCGCTGAAGCTTGAGCGAATGTGCAGATCGATCGGCCAGATCTGTTTTTCTTCCTCGCTCAGTGCCGGTTTAACCTGCCCTTTGGGCTGCGGTTTTGCCGCCTGAGCCGCGGGCTTTTCCGACGGAGAAGCGGCGGAAGAATTTTCGTTTTCTTCCGTATTGGACGGAGCCGGTTTCTGGCCCTTGGCTTTCGAGCCGACGACGCGCATGGAATAGCGCGGCGTATACACCAGAGCCAGATTGAGCAGCCAGTCAAAAATGGTCTGCTGGTGAGGGGATGCGAGAACGCAAAGTCCGTTCACGCCCCACCATAAGAAGATGCCCCAGATGGAGAAGAAATATCCAAAAAGCATCATCGGCGCGCCGATGCCGAGCAGTTCGCGCACGACAAGCCGCATGACGGTTGCCGGTTTTTTATCCGCCCGTACTAGACGCAGTCCCATCAGCCGTCCGCCCCACGAGTACCCGCCCTTGGAGGCGGTGTACAGGGGAAGAAGGATGCAGCTCGTCAAAAAGAGCAGGGCATACATTATATAAAAAAGCAGATCGAAATAAGCCGGGGAGATGACTCCCGATAAAATCAGGATAAACTCAACGCCCCAGACGTAGACGGGGAGCAGACAGATGCTCAGATCAATCAGATACGCATACAGGTGATTCTGATAGTCCGCAAACGTCCGGTTTAAAAAGACGGCTTTCTTATAGCCTTCTTTTACATAGAGTTCCTGTTCCTTGACAAATTTCGCCCGCTCGAGATCTTTCTTGCTGTAAGTGGCCATTCGTACCTCGATTCTCGTTCGATATCTAGTATTTTCATCATACGGCAATCCCGCATAAATTCAAAAAGTCCGCCAGGACAGTCCCGGCGAACTTTGATCATACAAAGGATTGTTGAAAAAGCAAAGGATTAACCTGTCCCTTTCGCAAGGGAAAGGCGAAATGAACGGACGCTTCCTCTTTTTAAAGCGAGGCGTCGTCTTCGTCCTTGTTCGTTTTGCCAAAGGCAGCCTGGCTGAACGTTACCAGCGCGCTGGCCGCACCCGCAAAGGAAGCGAGATACATCGGCAGTTCCGCTACGGAAGCGGTATTGACCGATCCGGCTGAGGAAGGCAGATTTTCCTTTTGCAGCGGCATGCCCAGACGGTATTCATTCGCCTGACGATACAGCTGCTGGAAGCGGGAGCTTCCGTTGGCAATCAGATAGTCGTTGACGGACCGGCGCTGACTCGTGCTCAGCGCGTTCCAGGCTTTCATGCCGTTAAGGACCTGCTGGTAGTTGGACGCGTTAATCGCCTTGATCACAGCTCCGTTTTGCATGGCGTAGCGCTGAACGAAATCATTGGCCTGATTATCGAGGCTCATCAGCGTCGGCGCATTGATCAGAGCGGCACGCTGTTTTGCGATCGTCTCATCCGCGATTTCCGGGAAGACGCTCAGCTGGGCGACTTTGCCGGCTTCTTCTGAATTTTCCGAAGACGCAGCCTTGTCCACGGTCCAGACGGACTCGGTTTTGATTCCGGTGGCTTCCGCAGTATTTGCTGGCGCTGCTGCCGGATCAACTGGCTGAATTTCGTTCTGAATGCCGTCGGTTTCCGCGATCGGGTTGAGCACGGCGTAGCCGATGCGCGGCAGCTGCAGCGTGCTGGAATCCATATTGTAGGAACAGCTGCTGGCGTTATAGAGCGTTACCGCGATATGACCGTCCAGACCGATGCCGTAATCAAACAGCATTTGCAGATCTCCGGCTGCCACACGGTATAAAACCGCAGTCTGTACGGTTACCTCTTTATTCGTGTACTGGTAAATGACCGGTTCGACCGTCCAGGCGGGCCAGCCGGCATTTTCTGCCAGCGACTTGGCAATGGTACCCGTCAGATCGTCGGTTTCCGGATTCACGGGAAAGCTCAGGGTCTGTACGCTCATGCCGCCTGGCATGTGTGAAGAAGACAGATTGAGCGTTCCTTCTGTGTACTGGTAGGAAACCGGTTTGGTTTCCACAACTTCAGCGGGAGCTTCGGGAGCAGCGTCTTCCGGTTTTGCCGGATCTGTGTCATCGGCAGGTTTGTCAGACGTTTCTTCATCAGAAACGTTCGAATTTTCCTGTGCATCCGAAGTCTGCGCATTTCCGTTTTCGCCATTTACCGGCTGCTCCGTTTTGGAATCCGGCGTCTGAGAAGGTGTCTGCTCATTGGAAGTTCCTGTATCTTCACTGGATTTAACATCCTCTCCATTGGCGGGTGCTTCCTGTGAAGGATCAGCCTTTGTCGGTGCGGAAGAATCCGAAGCGGATGTTTCGTTAGTACCGTAAGGCTGTTCATCCTTTTTTTCCGAAGAAGCCGAACTGTCCGCTGCGCTCTGAGCCGGATCGCTTTTCGTCTGCGAAGAAGCGTCCAAATCCGCGGAAGGCGCGGCCGGTGCAGGCGTTTGCGGTGTCTGCGCTGCGTTTTCTAAAGCAGCACAATAGTCCACTGCGCTCTGCGCAAGGGCGGGATAGTCGATGCCAAACGCAGCGGCCGCCTGAATGACGATCTGCTGGCGCTGGGCGTCCATCTGATCAAAGATGCCTTTGCCCTGCGCGAGAAGCGGTGCGTTTTCCGGGGTAAGCGTCGTATACCATACGGAATCTTTTACGCTGCTGCCGTCAGGCAGAAGACGAATGGTTTCAAATTTACAAAATCGATTCACGAACTCATCAGGAGTGATGCATGCGGGATCGACCGTTTCCCCTTCGATAACGGCGGGGAGCGTGGAATTGGAAGCCAGAACCGGCCGGATCATCGATCCTGCAGGCAGGCAGACCGCCGCCATCAGGGCGGCAAGAGAATACAAAGATGTCTTTTTCACATGACCCTCCTTCTATCTATTCACCGTTTTCAAAGCGGCAGAAAAGCCCGCTTTGAAAACAAACGTTCAAATCAGATTCAACACTTCATTGAAAACCGGCAGGCGGTTTTCAGCTTTCTCAGTCTAGGGGTCCAGACGCGTTTTGTCCACACCAGCGGGCTTTGACGTGCGCGCGGGTCCGGGCATCCGTGTCGAAGAGATCGTTCAGATCCGGGTTTTCGATAAAGGGAATCTGTTCGAGCGCGTCGGCGATCGCCTCTTCGATTTCGAGAAAGGAAATTTTCTTTTTCAAAAACAGGTCTACCGCCTGTTCATCCGCCGCATTGAAAATGCAGCCGGCGTTGCCGCCGCGCTTTCCCGCCTGAACGGCCAGTAAAAGCATCGGATAGCGATCGTAATCCATTTCCTTAAAGTTTAAAGTCAGAGTCCGGGTAAGATCAAGCGGATGATCTTCTTTTAAATACGGGCGATCCGGGCCGTACAGCGCGTACTGAATCGGCAGGCGCATATCCGCGCTGCCCAGCTGGGCAATGCTCGCGCCGTCCTGATATTCGACTATCGAATGAACGATCGACTGCGGATGGAGTACCGTGGCGATCTGTTCATACGGCATATCAAAGAGATAGTGCGCCTCAATGACTTCAAAGCCTTTGTTGACCATCGTCGCCGAATCGATTGTAATACGCGGCCCCATCGACCACGACGGATGCTTCAGCGCCCGCTCCGGTATAATGTCGGCCAGTTCCTCCCGGCCAAGATCGCGCAGCGATCCGCCCGAGGCGGTAATGATCAGTCGGGAAACGTCTTCGTGACGGTTTCCCTGCAGGCATTGCCAGATGGCGGAATGTTCGGAATCGATCGGGCGCAAAACGGCGTCATGCTTTTTCAGGGCGTCCTGAACGAGTTCGCCGCCGCAGACCAGCGATTCCTTATTGGCTAACGCGACATCCTTGTCGCGTTCAATTGCAGCCAGCGTCGGAGCGAGACCGCGAAAGCCGACAACCGCGTTGACAAGCAGATCGTAGTCGAGTTCTTCGACCATATGCACCATCTGTTTTTCGCCGCCATACCAGACCACGCCGTTTGCATCTTCCCTTATGGTCTCGTCCTGCGCGCTGAGTCCCGCCGCTTTTACAGATGGAAACTGCGCGAGAATGCTTTCAAGTGCGGCTTTATTTTTTCCGGCACTGATGCCGACCAGTTCAAAATCATCCGGATGGGCTTGCAGCACATCCAGTGTCTGCGTACCGATCGAGCCGGTCGCGCCAAGAAGCAGAAGTTTTACAGGTTTTTTGTTCATAGAAAAATGTCCATTCTTATCCCCTGCGGGATAAAGGCTGTCCTCGTTTTCTTCTTTCTTAATTTTTCCCTGTTCCCCGTTCCAAAACGGCAGGCCAGAGCGAAAACTCCCGCATATAAGGGAGGCTGGGCATCGTTTCTTTTGCGCCCATGAAAAAAAGAGGACCGCAGTCCTCTTTATTATAAGCAAATCGTGATTTTTAAGACGAATTGAACCGAATGGGAACCGTCGCGCTTACGCGGCGTCTTCTTCGTCATCCACGGTGCAGCCGGCTTCCAGCCGTTCCTGGCGCGTGAACTTAATTTCATCCAGACCCCAGATTTCCTTCGCGTATTCGCGGATGGTGCGGTCGGAAGAGAAGTAGCCGGATTTGGCGATATTTACCAGCATGGCACGAGCCCAGGCCGGTTTGTCGGCATACCAGGCCGATACGTCCGCATGGGCCATCAGGTAGGCATCAAAGTCGGCCAGAACGAAGAATTCGTCCTTGTGCAGCATCAGGTCGTTGAAGATCAGCTGGAACTCGTTCGGATTTTCCGACCATGTGCAGTTGCGCAGAGAATCAATGACCATGCGCAGTTTCGGGTTGGAATGATAAATCCGCCAGACGTCGTAGCTGTTCTCACGGCGAATGCATTCGATGTCTTCGACTTTCAGACCGAAAATCTTCGCGTTTTCAAAGCCGACACAGTCGACGATTTCCACGTTGGCGCCATCGAGTGTACCGAGCGTCAGCGCACCGTTCATCATGTACTTCATGTTTCCGGTACCGGACGCTTCCTTGCCTGCGGTAGAAATCTGTTCCGAAACGTCTGCCGCGTTGATCAGCAGTTCGGCGATCGATACGGAGTAGTTCGGGATGAAGACGACTTTCATGTACTGGCTGACCTGCGGATCGCCGTTGATGCGGTTGGCGACCTTGACGATCAGCTTGATGATCTCCTTGGCCAGTGCGTAGCCAGGAGCAGCCTTGGCGGAGAAGAAGTACGTCGTCGGCGTAATGCGGTAATTCGGATCCTGCTTCATGCGCAGGTACAGATACATAATATGGAAGATATTCATCAGCTGACGCTTGTAGGCGTGCAGACGTTTGGACTGGCAGTCGAAAATCGTGTTGACATCGACCTCAATGCCCAGATGTTCCTTCACGTACGCAGCCAGAATTTTCTTGCGTTCGAGCTTCACTTCGAAGAACTCTTCCTGCAGTTTCGGATCGTCGACATAGGCCATCAGCTTTTCGAGATCTTCCGGATGCTTGATGAAGCTGTCGCCGATGTATTTTTTCAGCAGTTCGGTCAGCTGCGGGTTGGAATATACGAGCCAGCGACGGTGGGTGACACCGTTGGTCTTGTTATTGAAGCGGCCCGGGTAGAACGACGCGAACGAAGCCATGACATCGTTGATGAGAATTTCGGAATGAATCTTGGCAACGCCGTTTACCGAATGGCTTCCGACAACCGCAAGGTTGGCCATGTTGACCTGATTGTTGGAAAGAATCGACATCGCCGGGAACATGTGTTCCTTGCCGGCATGCTGCACTTCGTAATGGAAGCGGCGTTCGATTTCTTCAATAATCATGTAGACGCGCGGCAGAAGCGAACGCATCATTTCCTGCGGCCAGCGCTCCAGCGCTTCCGCCATGATCGTGTGGTTGGTATAGGCCACAGTACGGGTAACGATATCCCACGCCTGATCCCAGTCGTAATCGTAGTCATCCATGAGTACGCGCATCAGTTCCGGAATGACGAGAACCGGATGGGTGTCGTTGAGCTGGATCGCGGTTTTCTCGGCCAGATTGTCGAGCGAGCCGTATACGCGCAGATGATTATGGATCAGCTGATCCACGCCGGCGCAGACAAAGAAGTATTCCTGTTTCAGGCGCAGTTCCTTGCCTTCGTACGTCGAATCATCCGGATACACGTTAGCGGTCAGCGCCTGTACGTCATTGAGGTACTTGTTCAGAACGCCCGCCTGTACGGATTCTTCATCCACTTCCGCGTCCCAGAGACGCAGGGTGTTGGTGGTCGGGGTGTTGTAGCCGACAATCGGTACGTCATACGGTACCGCGCGGACCACAAACGCCGGGTTGTGATGCGAATGGAAATGGCCAAACTGGTCCATGTAGGCATCGAGGGTGCCGCCGAATTTGACCTGTACGGCGTGCTGGGGTTTCCAGACTTCCCAGACGTTGCCCAGACGGAGCCAGCAGTCGGGTTTTTCCACCTGTTCATCGTTGACGATTTCCTGCTTGAACAGACCGTAGTGATAGCGGATGCAGTTTCCGTTTCCGGCCAGGTTCAGACTTGCCAGAGAATCGAGGAAGCATGCGGCCAGACGGCCAAGACCGCCGTTGCCCAGGCCGGCATCGCATTCAAGTTCCTCCAGGTTGTGAATATCCAGTCCCAGATCGGCCAGTCCATCGCGGACAACATCGTAGATTCCCATGTTCATCAGGTTGTTGACCATCAGACGGCCCATCAGAAATTCCATTGAGAAGTAGTAAAGCTGTTTCGTACCGTTTGCGCGAACGCTCTTTTTTGTGAGCTTCCAGGAGTTTCCTGCATGATCGCGGATCAGAGCACCAAGGGCTAAATAACGTTCTTCATCGTAAGCATCTTCGAGATCGCGTCCGAAACGGGCGGACACTTCAGCGCGAAGGGCTTCCTTAAACGTTTCCTTACTGCTGAAAATGTTATTCATCGTTAAACCTCCACGAACTGAATTATAGATTCGGGTCTTCGAAAAGCAAGAAAGCCCCAGCCGTGCAGGCAAGTATTCTGCCCAATTTTGTGATCATTTGTGATTTTTTCTGGAAGTACCCTTCTTTCTTTAAAAATTCCGGATCCCCGTAATGGATATATTCATCATCTTTCAGGCATTGCTTTTCCTACGATTTCTACACGTTTTGACACACCCGGTTCGAATCGGTCCAATTGTTGACATTCCCGGTATCTTCCTCGTTTTCAAAGCGTGAAAGGCCTTTCAAACCGCCATTTCCTGACTCGAATATCGCTAGATGCCAGGCCGTTTTGCGCTGTTCGGGCTGGGTCCGGTGCAGGCTGTCTGGTTTCAGACGAGCGTTTCCCGGGTAATAAAGCGTCGGGTTACGGGAAAGTTCCATTTATACCCTTTGGAATTCTGCGTCAGGATATAGGGCGCGATTTCATCGTCTCCGAGTTTCTTGCGCACCCGGCAGATGTGCTTGGACAGCGTGTTGTCCGAGATGCAGTGGCGCAGGCGGCTCGAGATGACATTGATCAGAACTTCTCTGGCGCAGAAGCAAGTCTGGTGTTCGACCAGATGCAGGATCAGTTCAAATTCGGTCGGAGTCGCCATTAACATTTCCCCTCCCTTGAAAATAATCTGTGCGCCGCGATCGATCAGAAGATCACCCGTCTGATAAATCACGCTTTCCCGGATCGTCTGCGGATCCCACTGGCGCGGCGGCTGGTCATAAACCATCCGCTGTACGTTATCGAGCGTGACAACTCTCCCCCGGCTGCCTTCTGCCGGTTTCTGTAAATTTACATAGGACATAATCCGTCTCCTTTTCCTTCCAACTCTTTTCTTCCTGTTTCGTTAAACTTCTGTTTTCCTGCTTCGCGTTCGGCCCTGAACTCCCGCTGCTTTGTTTGTGCTGTACCCGAAATTTTCTCCTGCCCGGATTGGGCCTGGCACTTCGTTTTACGCAGCGTTCCTCGAAGAAAAAGGAAGATTCCTTTCTGTCTGTGCAGGATTTCTGCTCCGTCTGGATCTCGCTTCCCGGCGCGGCAGCCGCCTTTGTTCCCTGACATGAATGCATGCCGTTTCCGTTTTGAAAAGCCGTACCGTTGCATATTTAGATTTTATTTTGATTTCGTTAAGCTTTCCGACCGTCGCTTTTGCGACCTTACCGGCTTATGCCTTCGATTGCATTATTTCTTTATTTGTTTATTTTTATGGTTTATTGTGCATATTTTCCGCCTATTTATACGACTTATTTCATTCTTTACGACCGATTACCACTTCGTTTTGCATGCGCTTTTCTTTCAAAAACAAAAAGGCAGACTGCCTTACAGTCTGCCGGTCTGTCCTTGTTTTTCGAATGAAATTTCCTGAAAAGCGAAACTTTTGTTCAGATTTCGTTCATATTTTCAAGAACGAAAATCCGTCTTCTCTTCCCTGAGAGGACCCAGATCCGAAGGCCTGTGATGCGCTCTTTACAGCGGGGAAACGATTTTGGATCCGTCGATCGAAAGGAGCGGGCGGGCAGGACATGCACTCTGACTCCTGGCTTAGGGCTTAAGTTTTTCAGTTTTTCTCTGCGATCTTCTGCCCGTTTCTGCGAGAAACTGATGCATGCTTCAGGCCTGCCCCGTTCCGGTTCTCCCCGCGGACCAACCCAGACATGTTTAAGTGCATGCCGGACCATACAAAAAGGAGAGGCCCGGTTAAGGACATCTCCTGTCATTTTTCTATATGCATTTAAAAACCGAGCCGGATTTTTCCGATCAGTTTCCCTCCGAATTCGAACCGGCGTCCGCAAGCCCTTCGGTTACTTTGGGCTTTACGGTTTTGTTCGAAGACTGCGAACTGGACGAATCACTCTGGTCTTCTTCCTCTTCGCCAAGCTGCGGGAAAACGAACACCTGTTCGCCGTTTTTGGAAACATGATATTTGCCCCGGGCAATCATTTCGAGGTAGTCCGGGTTCGTCAGATTTTTGCGGGTGGTTTCGAGTTCGCTCTGCTGGCTGGTGAGCTCATCAAGCAGTTTCTCATTGGCATGAACCTCCTGATTGATATGCAGCCAGGTTCCGATATCATTGGCCATCAGGACGGAACAGAAGACGCTGAAAGCGATCAGACCGATATATATAAATCCGCGCCAGCGTGCTGCGAATCTTCTCTTTTTGCTTTTTCGACGCGAATCTGCCATGTTCGGACACCTCCTTCCCGCGGTCTTAGTCTATCAGATCAAATGTTTAATCTAAAGCAAACTCGAGACTTTTCTCTATCTGTGACAAAGAAGAAAGAACAAAGGCTTTAAAAGCCGAAATTATCTTTCATTTCGATGAATGTTTATAACTCTCATTCAATTTTAGACCGTGTGTACTTACACGGATTCATTGTGCCCGTACACGTGCGTTATTTTTTAAAAACGTCAGATTCGAACGGTTTTCATGTACAAAGAAAGCGGTCCATGCAGACCGCTGTACTGTTTTTATTCTGTCGGTTCCGACTCGGCCTTGCGGCTTTTGAGGAAAGCCGAGAGAACCGCGATATCCGACGGGTTGATACCGGAAATGCGGCTGGCCTGTCCAAGGGTTCTTGGGCGGATCTGGCTCAGCTTGCTTCGCGCTTCGAGCGCGAGATTTTCGAGCTGATCGTAATCGATCGTTTCGGGGATGCGGACGTCTTCAAGTTTCTGCAGGCGTTCGGTATCCCGTCTGGCCTTGGCTATGTAGCCCGCGTAGCGCGTTTCGATTTCAATGCGCTTGGCAATTTTGGGCGATACCGAATAGCCAAGCCACGGTTCCAGCATATGTACGGTAACGTTTGGACGCTTGAGCAGATCGAGCGCACTGCAGCCCTGTTCAAGAGAACCGGCATCAGCCGCTTCCAGAACGGCGTTGATTTTTTCATCCGGCTTAATGCGGGTTGCGGCCAGATCTTCGAGAACCTTTTTCTCTTCGTCCTGACTCTTGAGGAACGCTTCGTAGCGTTCGTCGCTGAGGGCGCCGCAGGCATGGGCGATTTCACACAGACGCCGCGGAGCGTTGTCATGGCGCAGCAGCAGACGGTATTCCGCACGCGAGGTGAGCAGACGGTACGGCTCCTTCGTGCCTTTGGTCGTCAGGTCGTCAATCATGACGCCGATGTACGCCTGATCCCGGCCGAGCACGATTGGTTCCTTCCCCTGGTTTTTGAGGGCGGCGTTAATGCCGGCCATCAGACCCTGACCGGCCGCTTCTTCGTAGCCGGACGTTCCGTTGACCTGGCCGGCGGTAAACAGATTTTCAATTTTCTTGTTTTCCAGCGAAGGCTTCATCTGTAGCGGATCGACGGCATCGTATTCAATCGCGTAGGCGTATTTGAGGATTTCGACGTCTTTCATGCCAGGCAGCGAGCGAACCATCTGTCCCTGCACGTCTTCGGGCATGGATGTGGAAAATCCCTGGATGTAAAACGTATCATACGCAGCGCGCTCCGGTTCGAGAAAGAGCTGATGGCGGGGACGGTCCGCAAAGCGTACGAGCTTGTCTTCAATGCTCGGGCAGTAGCGGGGACCTGTACCGGTGACCAGACCGGAATACATGGCAGAATCCTGCAGATGGTCCCGAATGATTTCGTGCGTTTCTGGCGTGGTGTAAATCAGGTAGCAGGGCAGCTGCTGATCAAAGGGCAGCACTTCATCTGGCGTAGTCGTATCGGAGAACGTGATGAATTCATCCGTTCCCTGCTGAATGGCCGCCTGCGAGAGATCCACGCTCGAATAGACAACGCGCGGAGGGGTTCCGGTTTTCAGACGGATCAGATCGAGACCGGCGTCGGCCAGAGACTGCGAAAGCGTCGAGTTGGTCGGCATGCCATCCGCGCCGCTGACGGTCGCGGTATGGCCGCGCAAAATGGTCGAGCGCATGCCGGTACCGGCGGTCAGAATGACGGTACGCGAAAGAATCTGCGTGTCGTCTTCGCATTCGATGCCGATGACGCGATGGCCTTCGAGCAAAATGCGCGCCGCGCGCTGTTCGAGAATTTCCAGGTTATCCTGGGCTATCAGCGCTTCGCGCATCCAGCGGCGGTATTCGTCGCGGTCGGACTGTACGCGCAGGCACTGCACGCCCGGTCCTTTTTTCGTGTTCAGCATTTTAAACTGCAGAGCCGTCTGGTCGGCTGCTCTTGGCATCAGACCGCCAAAGGCGTCGATTTCGCGAACGACGATGCCCTTGGCCGGACCGCCGACCGAGGGATTGCAGGGCATCGAGCCGATCATGGAAATATCGTTTGTGACCAGGATGGTTTTCTGTCCCATGCGGGCTGCCGCCGCCGCGGCTTCAATGCCGGCATGACCGCCGCCGACCACTAAAACGTCATACATGATTACACCCTCCTTGCCGGCCGTTTAAACCGGATATGAAAGAGATGCTGGGGAATGCGGAAATACAGAGACATACCGAAGAAGACGATGCAGGCGACAATGCCGCTGACACACATCGTCAGAAAGCACATCAGTTTCGAGCCGGTCGTTGCACCGCAGCCCATCAGGCTGAGAAGCCAGATCACCAGACTCGTCGCAAGCAGACAGATGGACGTCTGCACGAGCAGCTTCAGGGTGGAGCGGAAGCGAACGCCGTACGCCTTTGTCATCTGATTGAGCGAATAGAAAATAATGTAGGAAAAGCAGATCACGGACGAAATCACCGCGCCCGCGATTCCCATCAGCATGACCATCGGTACCATGATAATGCCTTTGATCACTGCGGAAATAAGCATCTGCTTCAGCAGTTTCCTGCGCATGCGGCAGGCCATCATCATCGAGGAAATGACCGGCGTGATCGTGCCGAAAAAGCCTTCGATCGCAATCCAGCGCACGCTTTGCGTCGCTAAAGGCAAGTCGCTTGTGAAATAGAGCGAGTAGAAGAGCGGGCCGGCGTAGGCGAAAATGCAGAAGCTGAGAAAGAGCGCGATATACAGAACGATATTGATGCAGTCGAGGATATCCTTGCGCACCGTCCTGTAGTCCTTCATTTCCAGAGCGGACGTGATGTGCGGAATGATCGCCGCCACGAAGCCTGGAGAAAGAATCATCGGAATCGCAGTCAGCTTGATGCCGACGTAGTTGGCCGCCGACGTCATCGTCTGAATCTGGGCAGCCGTATAGCTCGACATGCGCAGGCCCGTCGGAAGCAGAACTGCGTCGTAAATGTCGTTGGCGTAACCGATGACCGCAAAGAGCAGATACGGAATGCAGATCAGAATGAATTCCTTAAAGAGCGGGCGAAGGGGTACGGCTCTCGTATTTTCGGTTTTCGCCGAACGGCGAAGCTGGCCCTGAAGCCCTTTGGAAAAGTGCATGATCTGAATCAGACCCGCAACGGCCGCTACGGACGTCGATAAAACAGCCGCGTACAGCGCATATACGGTAGAAAAATGGAAGACGTAAACGAGCAGACAGCCGACACCAAGCAGGAAGCCGACGCGGAAGATCTGTTCAAACGCCTGGGAAAAGGCGTATTCCTCCATCTCCTTGCATCCCTGCACAAAGCCGCGATAGGCGCTGAGCAGCGGAACAAAAAATATGGCGATGGACAATATGGCCAGAACCTGAGTCATCACCTGGGCGCCGTCCTGCGTACCGTCGGCCATCAGCGGACCGAGCACGCTTGAGAGCGCAAACATGATGACCATGCCTAAAAAGCCAAGCAGAGCCATGAACAGAACGGACATGCGCTGAACCGCCAGAACGGTGCGGCTGTTCTTGCGCGTAATATATTTGGCGACCATAGTGGCAATCGCCATCGGTGCTCCTGCGGTAAAGACGTTGAGCAGGTAGCTGTAGATTCGGTAAGCCGAACCGTAGTACGACATTAAGGCGTCGCTGCCGAGGATAGTCGAAAAAGGAACGGAATAGAGCAGGCCAATCGCTTTCGCAATAAAAAAGCCGCCGGTGCCGATCAGGCCGCCAGCGATGATCGATTTTTTCGCCACGGAAGCGGTTGAATGTTTATTCTCTTTGGACATAGGATGTGTCTCCTTTCAGCTTGCCATTATAACATAGAGATACCGGTAGAATTTATGGAAGCTAAAGGAGGATGAGCCCTTTGATTACCCAGTATGTCGCCACGGCCAGGCAGGCCCGCGAGGCCGATCATCAGGCGATCGACGGCCTGAAAATTCCATCCCTCATTTTGATGGAAAACGCCGCCCAGAGCGTCTGTCGATCCATACAGAAGCACGATTTTTCCAAGGACGCAAAACGCATTCTGATTGTATGCGGTCCGGGAAACAACGGCGCCGACGGTCTGGCCTGCGCCCGGATTCTGCTGCTTCAAAATCGCGCGGTTCGCGTCTTCGTTAACCTCGATACACTCTCGGGCGATGGAAAAATCCAGCTGCAGGCACTCGCCGAGCTGGCCATAAGCAACGCCTGCAGTCTGACGTGTCTCTTTGTAAACAAGGCGCTCGAAAGAAAAGGCCAGCTCTGGCGCTTTGACGCCGGAGCAAAGACGGACGCAGAAAAACCAGACGACGCAGACAATTCAGACAAGGAAACTCTGGAGAATCTGAAGACTCTGGACAGGAATTCAGGCGAAAATTCAGAGGGTGCCTTTGCGGCTTATGGACTCGATCGTCTTCCCTCTCAGATCGTCCCGCTTCTCAACACGTTAAAAGAGGAAGCAGAGCATGCGGATCTTCTGGTCGATGCCCTGTTTGGAAACGGACTCAACCGGACGCTGCAGGCACCGTTTTGCGACTACGTGAATCTGCTGAACAAAGCGAAAACGCCGATCGTTTCCATCGATGTCCCCTCGGGCATCGACGGCACGACAGGCAAAGTTCTCGGCAGTGCCATTCGGGCGGATTTAACCGTTGCGCTGGACTGCCTCAAGTGGGGTCTGCTTTTAAACAACGGACCGGCCCATGCCGGATCGATCGAAATCGCCGACATCGGCATTCCCGCCTTTCTGCACGAAAAAGCCGCCGAGCCAAAGCTGTTCACCCGCAAGGACGCGCTTGAATATCTCCCCCGTCGTTCCAATTTTTCCCACAAGGGTACGTTTGGCAAGCTGCTGCTCTGCGGCGGCAGTGCGCGCATGCAGGGGGCGATTTGCATGAGCGCCAAAGCCGCGTTTTCAAGCGGATGCGGTACGCTCACCCTGTTTACCCCCAAAGACGCCGCGAAAGCCATTGCCGCCAAAATGGATCTGGCCATGATTTTACGGGCCGATCAGGATGCGGAAGGCTGGTTTGCGCCCGGCTCCGCCAAGCTGCTTTCAACGGCAATCGATCGCTGCGATGTGATCGGCGCCGGCAATGGCATGGGCACCGGTCTGGGTGCGCAGGAAGTCGTCCAGGAAGTTCTCAAAGCCGACAGGCCGTGTGTTCTCGACGCGGACGCGATCAATATCCTTTCTCTGGATAACCACATTCAATGGCTGGACGCGCATGACGAACCGATTATTCTCACGCCCCATCTGATGGAATTTGCGCGTCTCGTTCACGCCCCGCTTGAACAGGTAGAAAGCGATCCGCTGACGCTCGCGCAGGACTTCTGCGCGAAGCATCCGCAAGTGACGCTCGTGCTCAAATCGGATTTCACGCTCGTCTGCTCCCAGAATTCGCACTTTGTGATTCATCGTCCCGACTCCGCACTGGCCAAGGGCGGAAGCGGCGATGCGCTCTGCGGCATCATCAGCGGTCTGCTTTCCGCCGGACTCAAGCCCGACCAGGCAGCCGTTCTTGGGGCCTGGATTCATAACGAAAGCGCCAGAGCCGCCAGATCGCCCTGGAGCTTCTCTCCGGAAAAGCTGATCGACGCGCTGGAAGATACGTTTCACTCACTCGAGTGCGAACAGCACGAAGCCGATCGATCCGTCCTTTAACAAAGACGGTTTCTCAGGCCTATCTAAAAATCAAAAACTGGATGGTTCTGCAGCGTATGCAGAGGCCATCCAGTTTTTTGGTTAAAGAGATATTGCTTTATTTGTGAAGC
This sequence comes from Allobaculum fili, assembly GCF_020969955.1. NCBI lineage: Bacteria > Bacillati > Bacillota > Erysipelotrichia > Erysipelotrichales > Erysipelotrichaceae > Allobaculum > Allobaculum fili. The sequence goes on from NZ_JAHDSX010000011.1 coordinate 56,269, forward strand.
GGGCGAAGCTCCAGTTCGAGATAGTAAAGAAGCGGATCGAACATTTTCGTATTGAAGGCGTACGCCCAGTAATTTTCGGTACCGTTTCGCTCTTCTTCGCTGTCCCAGTCGTTATCCCAGCGCGCAAGAATGCGCTCTTTCTGTTCTGATGTGACTTCGGCACTGCCCATGAACTCCAGACAGTTTTCAAGCGACGTTTCTTCACGAAACGGCGAGCAGCTAAGCTGCGGAACGTCTTCCCTGAGACAAGCGATGACACTCTGCGCCAGCTCTTCATCGCGTGTGGAGACGACGGCGCGCAGCGTGAGATTAAAGCGCGGTGTCGAGGACATAGGCGGCCAGCTTTTCAATATTGGTGTCGTTGACTTTGGAGAAAATCTTGCCCATGGAGAAGTTCAGAACCGCTACCGGAATTTCATCATTTTCTCTGGCGATGGTAAACGTACCGATCGCGTCTCCATAAAAGACGTCGAAGACGTAGACGGTTCTTTCGCCGTCTTTTTCTTCAGAGCGAAGCTCCGCCTTGAAATCTTCCTTATTTTTCAGAATATTGCGAACCGCATTGGCTGCGGTCAGAGATACTTTCTTAGCCATTTTCTTTCTCTCTTTCTTTTTCTCGTGGACGAAACGCATCAGCCGATCATACAGGTGCTCAAATTCGCTGAAAACGTCCAGATTCTGTTTTCATTTTAACTAAGCCTTTTACCCGATTCAACCAGAGGCCAAAGACAAAGCCGGTCCGGCGCAGGGACGGATCGGCTTGAGTGTGTGTAAAATCGGAGAACCGATCGAAATCGATTCAGAAATATCGGGATGGTTCTAGCGCTTCTGCGGTTCGTAGGTAACCTGAATGCCCAGCGAATTGTAGGTGTTCAGATCCGTATCGGCCAGATCGCCGCAGATGTGCGCCTGGGTTCCGCGCAGCTTGGGCAGCTGTTCGAGCGCCATGGCGGCTTCCGGATTGTTCTGAGCCGAGAGCGACAGGGCGATCAGCGTTTCAAACGTGTGAAGGCGCGGGTTGATGGAACCCATGTATTCGGTTTTGAGATTCTGGATTGGGCGGAAGGCTTCCGGTTCAATGAGCAGGTGGGAATCTTCAATACCGGCCAGTTTCTTAATGGCGTTCATCACCAGACCGGCGGACGGACCCATGAAATCGTTATTGGCTGAGCCGATCATTGTGCCGTCATCCAGCTCCAGAGCGCCGCAGGGCACTTTACGAACGGCAGCACGGTCACGGGCGGCTTTGACGCATTTGCGGTCTTCCGGCGTGATCTGGCATTTCTGCAGAAGCATTTCCTGACGCTGCAGTTCATCCTGACCGCATTCGTCGAGCAGGAAGCGGGTGCGGCTTGCAAAATAGCGGCGGACAATTTCCTGAATAGCGGCTTCGCGCACGGCCTGGTCATCGTAAATGCAGAAACCGACCATGTTGACGCCCATATCCGTCGGGGAATTGTAAGGAGACGAGCCGTAAATTTCTTCAAACATCTTTTTGAGAACCGGGAAAATTTCAATGTCGCGGTTGTAGTTGATGGCGACTTTGCCGTACGCCTCGAAATGGAACGGGTCGATCATGTTCTTGTCATCGAGATCGGCAGTCGCCGCTTCATACGCTTCATTGACCGGATGATTCAGCGGCAGCGACCATACCGGGAACGTTTCAAACTTGGCGTAGCCCGCTTTGATGCCGCGCTGGTTTTCATGGTAAAGCTGGGAAAGACATGTTGCCATTTTTCCCGAACCGGGACCTGGCGCCGTAACGACAACGAGCTGACGCTCGGTTTCGATGTAGTCGTTCTTGCCAAAACCGTCCTTGGAAATAATGTGGCGGGTATCCGTTGGATAGCCTTCAATTACATAGTGGTAGTACACCTTGATGTTTTTCTTGTGCAGCTGGCGTTTCAGTTTCTGGGCACTCTTCTGTCCGGAATACTGGGTAATTACGACCGAGCTGACAAAAAGGCCGGCTTTCTGGAACTCTTCAATCAGACGAAGAACGTCCTGATCGTAGGAAATCTGCAGGTCCTCACGGATTTTCGCCGCTTCAATATCCTTGGCGGAAATGGCGATGACCACTTCGGCTTCATCCTTTAATTCCAGCAGCATCTGCAGCTTGGAATCCGGCTGGAATCCCGGCAGAACGCGGCTCGCGTGAAAATCATCAAAAAGCTTTCCTCCGAATTCGAGGTACAGCTTGCCTCCAAAAGAATCAATCCGCTTTCGAATCTGATCGGACTGAATTTTCAAATATTCATTATTATCAAAACCCTGTTTCATGTTTTCGCCTCCCGTTTTCAGCTTGATTGTAGCACAAGAAAAGAGTGCTGATTTTCTGGAAAGTCTGTGTGCCCTTTCCTGCGTCCATCCGCTTGAATCTGCCCTTTTTTTCGCCTCGTGTAAAGCCGAAGCCGTCTGTCGACGGCAGGCTTCCGGGGCCGGACTTGAAAGGTTCATCTTTCGTTGTCACAATATCGGAAGACCATGAACAACCGTACCTATCCGCCGATTCATAAGGCGCTGAAAAAATATTATGGCTATGACGAATTCCGTCCGGGACAGATCGATCTGATCTGCGCGCTCTTAGACGGCCGCGATGTGCTGGGCATTATGCCGACCGGCGCAGGCAAGTCGGTGTGCTACCAGATCCCGGCGGTTTTTCTTCCGGGAATCACGCTGGTCATTTCGCCGCTGATCTCGCTGATGAAAGACCAGGTTGCCGCGCTGAACCAGGCCGGCATTCCCGCCGCGTTTCTGAACAGCTCGCTCAATTCCGGCCAGTATCGCAAAGCCCTCTATTTCGCTTCGCAGGGCCGCTACAAAATCATTTATGTGGCACCGGAACGTCTGTTAACGCCCGCCTTTTTAAACTTTGCGCAGTCGATGAACATTTCCATGATCGCGGTCGATGAAGCGCACTGCGTGTCGCAGTGGGGCCAGAACTTCCGTCCCAGCTATCTCGACATTGCCGAATTCGCGCAGAAGCTGCCGAAACGCCCGATTCTCGCGGCGTTTACCGCCACAGCCACCGGACCGGTCAAGGACGATATCCTTCACATGTTAAATCTGAAGGATCCAAAACTTCTCGTCACCGGTTTTGACCGGCCAAACCTGTATTTTGAAGTGCAGCAGCCCCGCGACAAGATGAAAGCCATCCAGTATTATCTTGAGGAGCATCCCGGCCAGAGCGGCATCATCTACTGCCAGACACGCAAGGAAACCGAAGAAGTCGCGCAGGCGCTCTGCGAAGCCGGCTTCCCATGCACCCGCTATCATGCCGGACTCGATGATACGGAACGCTCCCGCAACCAGGACGATTTCCAGTTTGACAGGGTTCCGCTCATTGCGGCGACCTCCGCGTTTGGCATGGGCATCAACAAGTCGAACGTGCGCTTTGTCATTCACTATTCCCTGCCCCAGTCGCTTGAAAACTACTATCAGGAAGCGGGCCGTGCCGGACGCGACGGCGCTCCGGCGGAATGCATTTTACTGTTCGCGCCGGCCGACATCATGGTCAGCAAGTTTCTGATTGAATGCTCCAACGAAGACAATCCCGATCAGGAGCGGCGCGATCTGCACCGTCTGAACCAGATGGTCGACTACTGCAAGACGACCGCCTGCCTGCGCGCGACCATTCTTTCCTATTTTGGCGAAACGTCTGCGGGCACCTGCGACAACTGTTCCAACTGCAAAGGCGAATGGGAAGACGAAGACATTTCCCAGGAAGCGGCGAAAATTTCCAAGGCGATCGACGCGATGCCCCGCGCCTACGGTCTCAATACCGTGCGCGATTTTCTTGCCGGCGCCAGTACGAAAAAAATCCGGGAAGCGTATCTCGATCACGTCGAAGGCTACGGCAGTCTGAAAAATCTGTCGAAAGAGCAGATTGCCTCGCTTCTCGAAAGTCTGATCATGAAAGGCTATCTGCAGCGCTCATCCGATCGCTGGCAGGTCATTTACGGCAGCCGTAAACTCCGCGAAGATTTAAAAAAGGGCACACTGATTACGATGCGCCGTCCCAAACGGCACTCCCTGCCGGAAGGCTCGCGGACGGGCACAAACCGTTCCGCCAGCCGGTCCGCACTTTCGAATACTTCGCGTTCAATTGCCTCTTCCCTCTCTTCCCCTGGCGATTCTGCCGACGCGTTCGATACCGCTCTCTTTGACCGGCTCCGACAGAAGCGACTGGATCTAGCCAAAGCCCGCGGTCTTCCGCCGTATATCATTTTCTCGGATGCCACGCTCATGGCGATGGCACGGGAAATGCCGCTTTCCGAAGACGAATTCATGGCCATCAACGGGGTCGGCCAGATCAAGTTCGAACGGTATGGAAAAGCCTTCCTCGGCGTCATTCAGGACTTCCTTTCCAAAGACGCGGGCGAAACCGGCACGGACACCGACAACTGATCCCAAAAAGCAGGAAGCGAATAAACAAAGAACAGAAAAAACGAAGCGCTCTCGAAAGCCGGGGACAGACATCCAAGTCGTTCGCTCTTTTGAAGCCGCTTCGTTTTCTTTTTGTTTTCGTAATCTTATTTCGTAATCTTACTGGTTTTTATTTGAAGATCTGGGATTTTTCCAATTCACGCAGCCAGGTCACATGACGGAAGATTTGCCTGCGACAAAACGCTCTCTATTCCGCAAACGTCCTCTAAATCTAAAGCGCTATCGCTATAAAGTGCGCAGGGCGTCGACCAGAGCCGTTTTTGCGGCGGCCTTTTCATCTTTCTGCTTGATGATTCGAGCCGGGCAGCCGGCAACGACCGCATAGGGCGGGACATCTTCAATGACGATCGCCCCGGCGGCAACAACCGCATCGTGTCCGATGCGTACGCCTTCGATCACGACCGCGTTGGCCCCGATCAAAACGTTGTCTTCCACGACAACCGGAACGGCGCTTGCCGGTTCAATTACACCGGCAAGAACGGCGCCGGCACCGATATGACAGTGCGCGCCGACGGTTGCACGCCCGCCCAGAATGGCGCCCATGTCGATCATCGTTCCTTCACCGACGATTGCGCCAATGTTCAGGATGGCACCCATCATAATGACAGCGTTTTTTTCGATCGTTACCCCTTCGCGGATCAGCGCGCCCGGTTCAATGCGCGCGTCGATTTCCTTGAAGTCCAGCAGCGGGATCGCCGAATTGCGCCGGTCAAATTCCACGACGCAGTCTTCCAGCTCTTCGGCATGGGCCTCCAAAATCGGCGCGATCGTTTTCCATTCGCCAAAAACGATGTTTCCAAACGTACGGCAGCCGGGAAAATCGATTTCTCTGGCGGCTTTGTAGTAGACGCGGACCGGGGATTTCTTTTCCGAGGTCGCGATGCGTTCAATGATTTCCTGCGCGTTCACGAACGGTCTCCGATCAGCTCTTTCATCGAATACAGACCGGTCGGTTTGTTTTCCATGAATTCGGCAGCATCGAGTGCGCCATTGACAAAGATCTGACGATTTTGCGCGCTGTGGGAAATTCGAATCGTTTCCTGATCGCCCAGAAACAGAATTTCATGATCGCCGGCGGCGCTTCCGCCACGCAGCGCGTGAATGCCGATTTCCTTCTTGCGCGGACCCGGTTTTCCATGCCGGCCAAAGACATGTTCGTATTCGTTTTGCGGATCGATGGCTTCCAGTAAAGACAGCGCCGTTCCGCTGGGCGCGTCGGCTTTCTGGCTGTGATGGAGTTCAACGATTTCCTTATCCCACGAGTCCAGAATAGCGGCTGCACGCGCAGCCAGATCCTTGAGGACGGCTACACCCAGCGAATAGTTGGACGAAAAGAAGACCGGACGTGTTTTCGCTTCGTCTTCAATGCGCTCAAGCTGTTCGTCTGTATAGCCGGTCGTTCCCAGAACCAGAGCGGTACTGGGATTTGCGGCCTGTTCCAGAATGAAATCCAGATTGTTCGGATGGGAAAAATCGATGATCAGATCGAGATCCTCCCTGGCCGCCAGTACGCGATCCGGATCCAGGCAATCGCCCATGACGACGTCATGACCGCGGCGCTTGGCTTCTTCTTTTAGCAGGGAGCCCATGCGTCCCTGTCCGATAACGGCGATTTTCATAACAGACCCGCCTCTTTCATGCTTGCGGCGAGCGCTTCGCGGTTCTTTTCGTCCATCGGGCAAAGCGGCAGACGGTATCCGCCGACACCCATGCCCATCAGGTTCATAGCTTCCTTTACCGGAATCGGATTGACTTCAATAAAGAGCTTGTGGATCAGATCAAGATAGCGCAGCTGCAGATCCAGGGATTTTTTCACATCGCCATCCAGGAACGCCCGGACCAGATCGTGCGTTTCTTCCGGCAAAATATCCGCGAGAACGCTGATGACGCCCGAGGCGCCCAGCGACAGCATTGGCACGATGATGTCGTCGTTTCCCGAATACATCTTGAAATCTTCACCGACGAATTTCGCGATGTTCATCGCGTAGGACAGGCTGCCGCTGGCTTCCTTAATGCCCTGAATCATCGGATGGTGCGAGAGCTCTTCCACGACATCGACCGGAATGTTCACGCCGGTACGGCCGGGAATGTTATAGAGGATGATCGGAATGTTGACGTTGTCCGCACTCAGCTTGAAGTGGTCGATCAGCCCCTGACGGTTGGCCTTATTGTAGTAGGGCGAAATGAGCAGAAGCGCATCCGCACCCATGCGTTCGTATTTCAGCGATTTTTCCAGCTGCGTATGGGAGTCGTTGCTTCCGGCGCCGACAATAATCGGAATGCGGCCGTCCGCCTGTTCGATGGCGACGCGAACGACATCATCGTCTTCCCAGTGTGTCATCGTACTGGATTCGCCTGTGGTGCCCAGAATGAGAATGCCATCGGTTTTATGCGCGATATGCCATTCAATCAGTTCTCTGAGCTTGTCAAAATTTACACTTCCGTTTTCCGAAAACGGTGTGATGAGAGCAACAATGGATCCTTCCGGCAGTTTTTTTAACATAACGTTCTCCTTGTGTCGGGGCCGACTCCAGTCATGCATCGAACAGAATTCTTACACTGTGCCGTCTTTCCTCCATGAAAAAACGGCGAAGAGTTCTCCGCCGGTACATGCCTATGACCGCCCGATAGCTCTCCTGCATAAGTATGCAGACAGTCTGTCCGATCTTCTCGAAACAGCCCACCTTAAGGCGTGCCCGCCTTTCAGTTCGGCAGATGTGCTCTTTTCTGTTCTCAGACGCCCGCCGGCTCGAACAGAAACGGTCAGATCTGCGACCTCTATCTATGGTCCTTACAATAGACCTTTTTTGAAACCGTTTTGTAAATGCGAAAGAGATTTCTGAAAATAGGATGAAAAATGTCTTTTTCCTCTTACGCTCCTCCAGAACCGGCCTTCAGTCTCTTCGATGCAGCTGCTCCAGAAGGGCATTTTTTCGCTCTTCGCTCACTTCCGGACTGGCGTACACAAAAGCCCAGATCAGTCGAATCGTATTCCAGTCGACCGGAAGCGCGAAAAGTCCATTTTTCTCGATCCGTTTTGTGAGCTGTTCGACCGCCTCATTGGTCGGATGGGCCAGAATCCCATTGCCTGCACGCACCCCATCTGCGCGAAGCATTCTGCACTTTTTCCACTTTGTAAAACCTGTCAGCGCCGCGCAAATAATGATGGCGCCCAGACATAGTTCAAAAACAGTCTCTCCCGCACCGTTATAAACGGACAGCGAATACGGGTAGATAAAATACGGGTAGATAAAATACGGGTAGATAAAATACGGGTAGATAAAAAAAGACGCCAGAATGTAAAAAGCAAATACCGCCTCTGAATTTTTCTTCTGAACTGCAGAGAAAGCCCCCGAAAGATACTGAATTTTCCTTTATCTTTCGGGGGCTTGATATTTCTTAGCTTGCAGAAAATGGGTCTTTCAAAAACAAACATCAGTCTTCCAACATAACGATCTAACGCGATCGTTGGTTTCGTAGTGGCTTCTTGCGTATAGCTTTCTCGAATCTTAGATTAAGCTTTCGACCGATTAGTACTGGCCAACTCCACGAATCGCTTCGCTTCCATCTCCAGCCTATCGCCTTGTCGTCTTCAAGGGGTCTTATATACCGCAGATCTTATCTTGGGCTCGGCTTCGCGCTTAGATGCTTTCAGCGCTTATCCGATCCCTGCTTGGCTGCCC